>JAPLGV010000404.1 GCA_026389975.1 Chloroflexota bacterium | reverse complement strand
AATTATTTATGGGCAGGATGATCGGTCTCCTATTTCATCAGAGACCTCTCGCGTTCTCTATGTTGCTTATGCTCCTGCCGGTGTTCCATCGGAGACCGTGGACGCGCAACTGCGAAGAATCGAAGAGAACATTCGATTATTTTCTCCGACTGCTATTGTGGAACGTCATCAGTTGCTCTCCACTTAGGTTCTAGAGCAGGCTAACACGGTCCTGCAGCCGACTTGTACTTCAATCTCCGCTTCGCAAAGCGCTTTGGCCAAGCAATTGAGCACCACCATTAGCCACTACCAGGGCTTCCGTCAGATCCACTGTTCCCGGAAGCCTTTTTCTTCCCTTGACATATAGACGATTATCTATATAATATCAAATAGACGGTAATCTATATGACACAATTCGACCCTGTCCTTTTCGCCAAAGCCCTGGCCGATGAGACCCGCCAGAAGATCATGAAACTCTGCTGCTGCAATGGGCTCTCGGTCAACGAGATCGTCGAGCGGCTGAACGTCACCCAGCCGACGGTCTCGCATCACCTGTCCATCCTGCGCGAGGCCGGGCTGGTCGAGGTCCGCCAGGAAGGCAAGCAGACGTTCTACAAACTGAACCAGAAGCGCATCACCGTCTGCTGCGGGCAGTTGCAGGCGAATTTTGCCTCCGGGAATGGACTCGTCAAAACCGGTTCATAGTCTCTTTTTTTTGGCCTGATATATAGACTTTCATCTATTTGATATATTCTCAAACTGGAGCAAGAAATGACCCAAAACCCTACTCCCATCCACGAGAGCGTCCGCGAACATTATGCGGCGCAGGCCCGGGCGTCACAACCGTGCTGCGGCGACTCCTCGAGTTGTTGCGATTCGAAGAACGCCCTCTATCCTGTTGAACTGCTCACCAACCTGCCGGACGATGTTGCCAGCTTCAGCCTGGGATGCGGGAACCCGTTTGCTGAGGCGGGACTGAAACCCGGCGAAACGGTGCTGGACCTCGGCTCCGGCGGCGGGCTGGACTGTTTCCTGGCCGCCAAACAGGTCGGCGAAAGCGGTCACGTCATCGGCGTGGACATGACGCCGGAGATGCTCGAACGCGCCCGCCTCGCCGCGTCCCGGCTCGGGGTCCGGAACGTTGAGTTCCGCGAAGGTTATCTCGAAAAATTGCCGGTCGAAGATGCCAGTGTGGACGTGGTTATCTCGAACTGCGTCATCAATCTCTCGCCGGATAAACCGCAGGTCTTCCGCGAAGTATTCCGCGTGCTCCGAAGTCCCGACCCCGTGTCGGGGAAACCGGGCGGACGCCTCGCCGTCTCGGATATCGTCACGGATGGCCCGCTGCCGGAGGAATTGCAGAAAAACATGGAAGCCTGGGGCGCGTGCGTGGCCGGCGCGCTGGACGTGAGCGAGTACATCACCGGCTTGGCCGATGCCGGTTTCACCGATGTCAAAGTCCAGCCGAAAGGCGACGCCAGCGAACTCATCGAGGCCGCCGGGCTGAAAGGGAAAATCTTCTCGGCGGCGATCACGGCCCGCAGGCCACTGTAATTCGTAAATTATGGATAAGGCTTGTAGTAGCGACTTCAGTCGCTTTTTCCCCGGGAGATGGACGGCTGAAGCCGTCACTACGGTGTTTTTGAATGGAAATTTATCTATCCATAACTCACATTTATTATTTATCCTGACAAAGATGCGAGGAGCGTATGATTGATCTTGCTTCCATTACAGCAGTACCGAAGATTTTTCCAACGACATACCGTCTTACCGCTCGAAATCGCTGGGACCACTTCCTGGCGCGCGTGGGCGTGAAGCGCGGCGAACACCGCCTGGAACCCGGTCTGTATGCTGTGGGGAACCCCACGCCTGATTCGCCGGTTTTCGTCACGGCGAATTACACACTCAGTTTTGACGCATTGCGTTCATCACTCGAAGGGATTGATGGTTATATCCTGGTGCTGGATACCCAGGGTATCAACGTCTGGTGCGCGGCGGGAAAAGGGACCTTCGGCACGAATGAAATTGTGTTAAGAGTTATGATCACCAGCCTTGGCGAAGTCGTCCAGCACCGGAAATTGATCCTGCCCCAATTGGGTGCTCCCGGTGTGGCCGCCCACGAGGTCAAAAAACGCACCGGCTTCTGGGTCGAGTATGGTCCCGTGCGGGCAGTTGATCTGCCCGCGTATCTCAAAACGCACAAAGCAACGCCGGAGATGCGGCGCGTGGAATTCCCACTGCGCGACCGCCTGGTGCTGGTCCCGGTAGAATTTGTCCATGTCATCTTGCCTATGCTGGCTGTGGCAGTTGTCCTGTATTTTGTCGGAGGCCTCCTGTCCGCTTTCGCGGCGGTGGCTGCCGTCATGGCCGGGGCTGTACTTTTCCCTTTGCTGCTGCCGTGGCTGCCGACGCACAACTTCAGTACGAAAGGTTTCATCCTGGGCGGACTGGTAGCTCTGCCGTTTGCCCTGTCTGTGTTTCTCCAACATCCCGACTGGGTCTGGTGGCGCCAGGTTGGGCAGGCTTTGGAATTCCTGTTGGCCATGCCGGCCGTCACGGCTTTCCTGGCGCTCAACTTCACCGGCTCGACCACGTTCACCTCGCGCAGTGGCGTGAAGCGGGAGATGTTTACCTACATACCGGCGATGGCCTGGACCTTCGGGATTGGGTTTCTGCTCGCTGTAGTTCTTGTGTTCATCCGTTGATTGGAGAGCGATTATGTTGAACGTTTATGAAGTCAATACCCTCGTCTATGATTCTGACCTTTGCAACGGATGCGCCATGTGCGTGGCAGTCTGTCCGCACGCGGTGTTCGAGATGAATGGGCGCCTTGCCAAATTGACGAACGCCCAGGCTTGCATGGAATGCGGGGCCTGCCAGTTGAATTGTGTACCCGGCGCGATCGCAGTCGAAAGCGGCGTGGGCTGCGCGGCGGCCATGATCCGCGCCGCCCTGACAGGTCAGAAGGAAGCCACATGTGATTGTTGACAGGCGATAATGCTGAAGCGCGCCAAGATGATCAAAATGTTCGGGCAGACTGACATGTCAGTCCGCCCGACCTTTATTTGGGGAATTTGATTTTGATCGTTGTCCCCTTTTTTATAATTAGATTTCCGGTAGATAACACAATCCGGCTGTGCCTGGCCCGCTGTGGACCGCCAGGGCGGGTGAAAGTTCGGCGACGAAAGGGTGAAAGCCGGGGGTAGTGCTGATTCGCATCTCAGGAAACAACCCTCCCTGTCCTTCTGGCAGGGAGGTTATAATAATGTTACAGAAGTCACCTTGATGTCTAGGAATTTATATTTTTGCAAAAGAACCGCGTAGCGTTTCAGAGGCAGGCTACCTGAGCGAATCGGCCTGATACGCTCACCATCAAGGCCGAAAGATCACCCCAAAAATCAATTCCGTGGAATATGGGAATGCCTCACGAGGTCATCTGAGGGAGAAAAAGTGAGGAGGCGCATCAAATTTTCAGGATGTGATCCAGACGAGCGGAAGCTGTAACACTTGCGCTGCGTGCATCGTCCCCTGACCCTCCGAATCTCCCCCAAGTGGCGGAGACAAACCTCCCCCGACCGATGGATGTGGCCGGGGAGCCTTTGTTGTACGATGAATATATGCTCCGCATAGATATATTGGTCTGTCAGCGAGAAAGGTGCCCCAACCATTTTCAAAACACTCTCTCGAGCAAAATGCTTCCTGGCCAACCCCTACCACCAAAAGAGTCCTTGAAATTCTGATCAATCCTGGTACTTTTCGCCCGCAGGGCAAACCATTGCCTATACGATCGAGAATGAGCAGCGCGTGGAAATTTTTGATGTCCCGACAGGCAAGCATTTTACCGTTTTTGATGGGGATGTTCCCTCGGCGTTATCGTGGATGGGGTGGGTGCGCTAAAACGAAGGAACAACGGCCATTCCCTTTCTCGGCAGTCTCTATTTCTTGTCATGATGCTAGCAAAACTTGCAGATCGGCTTAATTAAGCGATTACCTGATCTTGAGGACATGGTATCGTAACTGTTAGACGACTAGCAGATCGGGATACAGTTGGATTGGCAGTAGAAAACAGTTATTCATAAACAACTCCAAAATGGTATCATGGTGGCTGGCAAATCAAAAGTAGGAACCAATTGGTCATCACAAACATCGTTTTCTTATAGGATGAAATCATGAGGCCCAAAAGATTGTTCTCCCCACATATCCTGTGGCTCTGCTTCATTATTTCCGCATGTAGTGGGGCGGGTGTTCCCCTATCTGTTCCTGAAGTGACCTTATCGACACTTTCGGCTACGCCACTCCCTACATCATCGTCGATACCTGCTACCCTGATGCCTTCCACTAGCCCCTCCATTCCAGCGAATGTAAACCAAATCGTCGAGCAGGCCAGGTGGGGAAAGGGTACCATAACAGGATGTGAATTCTCGCCGGATGGAAAGCGCCTGGGCGTGATCTCCACTCTGGGGATTTACATTTACGACGCCGAGAATTTGAACCAAATCGACATTATCGCTGCGGGTTCAGCCTGGCATACGGCGGCTTTCTCACCGGATTGGTCGTTGCTGGCAATGGGATCCGGCTCCACATCTGGCAGACAAGAACGAAGTTACCCACCTTCAAACAGAACAGGGAAGAGTTGCTCGGCTGCTGTTCTCTCCCGATAGCCGCATGCTGGTCAGCCTGGTTCAACCGCCCGGGGGGGAAGTATATACACAGATTCTGGATCTGTGGGGGGTATCGGATGGGAAATTATTGGGAACCTGGGAAGCCGGAGCCATGCCAGACCTGGCCTTTACACCCGACAGTAAAATCCTTTATGCCTGGAACCCGGTTCGGATGGCCGGAGTCCTTCGTTGGCAAATTCCATCGGGGTCGCCCCTGCCGGTTCTTGAGGATCCTCCGAACACGCTGGCATTTTCGTCGGATGGCCACCTGATGGTTTCGGCGGGTAGCAGCACAGGCAACACGGATATTTTGATCCAGAGGATTTCAGACGGAACGCAAGTTCGCAAACTAACCTGGGAGCATCAGGGTTACAGTTACATTGTGAAGCTCCTTTTTTCGCCGGATGGTTCACTACTAGCGGCTTTCTCATCGGATGGGTTTATCAAAGTCTGGCAGACTGCAGATTGGAACTTGCTCCAGTCCTTCGATGCCGGTTCTGCAGAGAGGCAGTTCCTGGCCATTTCCCCCAACGACCAGACCCTGGTGCTTCCGGCGGCGGATGGGCTCGTTTTCTTCAGCCTCACCGATGGCCAGATCGTCCGCCAACTGCGAGGACACTTTAACAGTATCGATCAGGC
>JAPLGV010000278.1 GCA_026389975.1 Chloroflexota bacterium | reverse complement strand
TGCATATAATACAAAACAGACAGGTTATTAAAGGCATTGGCCTGTGAGTACAGGTCGTTTTCCCGCTTCCATTCCTCCAGGGCTTTCTGGTAGAACCGCGCCGCAGCAGCATGTTTGCCTGTGGCCCGGCAGACCCATCCCAATTCCATTTGCAGACGGGCGATACTTTCCGCCTCGCCCAGTCGTACATACCGCTGCAGAGAATCTTCCAGAGATGCGACTGCAGCCTCCACCTGGCCGAGGCGGAAGAGGCAGAACCCCTTGAACCGCTGTGCTTCGGCGCTTACATGTTCCCGGTCGTGAGCGGTTTCGGCTAAACGGAGGGCTTCATCGGCATCCTGAACAGCACCGGCATAGTCTCCCACCAAACGGCGGGCAGCCGCACGGCGCACAAGAGTCTGTGGCAAGCCGGGAAGATCGCTTGCGTTTTGGAGCATCGCAATGGCACGATCGAGCAACGGCAATGCTGCGCGTCCATCGCCCAGATAACATAGAAACGCGCCTTTCAGCGAGAGCAAGGCAGGTCGTTTTTCAAGCAACGCGAGGGGGAATTCATCCAGCCAGGATTGGAGCGTAATGAGGTGCTCACTTAACAGCACGAGCGTCCCAACGCGCTCGACCAGCCCGGCCAGGGCATCCGGGTCGCCAAGCTGCCGGATCAGGGCATAGGCTTTTTCCCATTCGCGGCGCTCTTCGTAGACATCCGCCAGGCGGGCGAGAATGGTATTGGCTGTCTCTGGCGACTCCTGAAGGATGCGCTCCTGGAGGAACTCCCCGAAGAGATGGTGGTAGCGCAACCATTTTCCCTGCGGGCCGACCGGCAGCACGAAAAGACTGTTGCGCTTGACCTTTTCAATAAGTTTCTTCCAATCGCCCGCCCCCAGGACCGCCTCGCACAGATCGGCGTCGAATTCTTCGAGCAGTGACGTCTGAAGCAGGAATTGGCGCAGATCAGGGGGTTGATGGGATAGGACTTGCTGGTCCAGATAAACGGCCAGGTCCACGCCAGTGGCGCGGGCAGTGCGCGTCCGGCTGGCCCTGAGCGCGGCAGTTGAAGGGTCCGGCACGCGGCGGGCCGCTTCGGTTGCTGAAAGAAGAAGACCGGTAATCCACCCTTCAGTCTGGCGGACCAGTTCTTCGGTGGCATCATCGGCCAGTTTGATGCCATAATTCTGCTCGAAAAGAGTGCGTATTTCGTCGGGACGGAAAGCCAGTTCTTCGAGGTCAAACCCGCTAACCTGCTGACGTGCCACCATGAGCGTGATATCGGGCAGGGTCGGCAGGCGGCGCGAGGCAAGGATTACATGGCAGTTCTCACCGACCAGGGAAACAAAGCGGCTGAAAAGGTCACGGATGTGGGGGATGAAATCCACAAAGTAATAATCATCCACAACCAGCGCAAAATGCTCGTCAATCTGGTCATCCATTTCGTTGATCAGGCTGGAAAGCAGCCGTTCGGAATCCTGTTCGAAACTGGTTACCGTTCTGAGAACGGCGTTGGACAGTTTCCCGAAATTGGGGAAGCGTTCCGCCAGAGCAGCGATAAGGTAAGCAATGAAACGCTGGGGGTCTTTATCGAGGGCATCCAGCGAGAGCCAGCAGACCGGCATCTCGGATTGGCGGGCGAAGTCCACCAGCAGGGAAGTCTTCCCGTATCCGGCCGGTGCGGTCATAATGATGAGTTTCTTTTCCAGCAGATCGTCGAAACGCGCCAACAGCCGCCTCCGGCGCAGGACCTCCGGGCGGAGTGCGGGGATGATAATCTTGGTGCGGCTGATAGAAATTTCGATGCTGCCCATAGGCTGTAAGAACCATTTTACCCGTTTCCGAGCTTCCGAAATAATCATTTTTCTGATTATCTTCCCCACTTTGTAATTTCCACCATTCTTTATCTCAGAGGAGAATATGCCTCGCAAATAGAACTACCTCGAGGATGTTCCCACACGTATAAAAAAAAACCAAACTTAACCATTTCCCTCCGCGCACCGAAACAATATCGTTGCTGATTGCACCGCACTTCCTAGATACGCTATCCTGAAATCCTATTTTACTGTTTCACTTTTATGCCAGATATGCAATCTGATGCTTCTCTAATCGAAGCCCACCTTGGGTTGTTTCATTCTTGAATAGCACTTTGGAGATCGCATTTCTATATTGTTCTTGACTCTTGTGTTGGCGTACTCTTTGACTTTACCAGCGAAATTATTTATTAATCCTTACATTATAATATTTACAGGTAACTTCTCAAAAAAGTGGGGTATGGGGGTTCGCAAGCAGGCTTCGCCCGCTTGCGAACCCCCATCTTCCCCCCAATTATTGAGAAGATACATTTACAGGATAAGAAATTAACAAACCAGCGTTGGTACCTAATCTTCCATCTTCGAACAACAAATATCGCTGATGCTGATATAATATCTGAGCGTCTGTGCGATGTGCAAATATCTGAACGAGCCCCATACATGTGTGGTGCTTCCAATATGTGCGTTCAGCATTGGGATTTCCAGTTTTGTAGATTATTCCTTGGACCTGGATTGGTGATCTACCCGAGCAGAGATTATCTTGATACCCGCCAAATGAGAAGGCGGGACAAAGTTTACACTGGCTCACAG
>JAPLGV010000016.1 GCA_026389975.1 Chloroflexota bacterium | reverse complement strand
GGTGGGGACGAAACCACCCCTGAAGATACCCGTTGCTCAGCCCGAACCATGCAGGAGGCTGGAGTAGATCTAATTCTGTTTTCCGGTGGAGATGGGACAGCCCGCGATATTTACACCGCTATCGGCAATAACTTCCCAGTGCTGGGCATTCCCGCCGGCGTCAAAATCCAATCGGCGGTCTTCGCCATCACACCACGAAGCGCCGGAGAATTGGCAGCGGAATTCCTGCAGGGCAAGGGAGTCCGCCTACAAGAGGCCGAAGTCGTAGACCTAGATGAGGACGCTTACCGGTTGGGGCAGATCGTTACCCGCCTGTACGGCTACTTGAAAATCCCCTACCGGCGTGAGGTCATCCAGAATCAGAAAGTCCCCTCTCCGGCTAGTTCAGCGGTTCAAATGCAAGGAATTGCAACAGATGTAATCGAACAGATGAAACCGGATTTAGCTTACATTTTAGGACCGGGCACCACCACGCGCACCGTTGCCGAACAGCTTGGTTTACCCAAGACCCTTGTCGGCGTAGATATCATTACCCACAACGAACTTCTTGCCGCTGATGTCGGTGAACGGCAGATCCTTGAAATGCTGAAACACCGTCCGCTGGGGTTAATCATCACACCCACAGGTGGGCAGGGATTCTTGCTCGGGCGCGGCAACCAACAGATAAGTCCCGATGTGATTCGCCGAGTGAGAGACGAGAATATCCTAGTCATTTGTCTTGCGTCCAAAATCGCCGCACTGCTGGGGCGTCCACTCCTAGTGGATACTGGCGATTACGAACTCGACCATCTACTAACTGGATACATCAAGGTGATTACTGGATATCATGAGAAAATTATTTACAGACTTGGATGTGGTAGTTGAGCTGTTGTCATGGATTGGTGGACTATCAGCACCGAGGGCAATTCAAAACTACTTGCATGGTGCGAACTGCCCCGGGAGCCTTACCGCCATTTTCATGCCACCGGGCGGCGGATCCGACACCTACCCGCCAACCTGGAGCGCGTGCTGCTGGGACATGACCTTCTCAATGAAGGCTCTGATCTAGCCTGCAAGTTCGACCTGCACGCTACTCGCTAATAGGTCGTCTTGGCTTCCCCTGTCTTCTAATCGGGGGACATCCTCGATCCCTTCATTCACAGGAGTGTAAAGTATGTCTATGTCTACGAAACGTGTTTTCAATTTCAATCCTGGTCCCGCGGCCTTGCCGCTGCCCGTCCTTGAACAGGCTCAACAGGAGATGCTCGATTACAAAGGCACCGGCATGTCGGTCATGGAGATCAGCCATCGTTCGAAGGAATTCGAAGCTATTGTCAGCGAAGCCCAGGCCGACCTGCGGGAGTTGATGGGCATCCCGTCCAACTATAAAATCCTTTTCCTGCAGGGCGGCGCTAGTTTGATGTTCGCCATGGTGCCGATGAACTTCCGCTCCGCGGGCGCTTCTGCGGATTACATTGTCACCGGGACGTGGAGCAAGAAAGCCTTCAAGGAATCGCAAAAACTCGGGACCGCCAAAGCTGCGGCCAACCTCGAAGCCGACAACTATAACCACCTTCCCGCCCAGGCGGAGCTCAAGCTGGACCCAAAGGCGGCCTACCTGCACTTCACATCGAATGAAACCATCCACGGAGTGGAGTATTTTACCGAGCCGGTTGCTCCAACCGGTGTGCCGCTGATCTGCGACGCCTCCTCTGACTTCATCAGTCATCCAGTAGACGTCTCCAAGTACGCCATGATGTACGCTGGTGCACAGAAAAACGCCGGTACAGCTGGCGTCCTCCTCGCCATCATCCGTGAAGACCTGCTCGAAAAGGTCCCAGCTGACCTGCCCAACCTGCTAGACTACAAGGCCTTAGCCGAGGAAAATTCTATGCTCAACACGCCGCCCTGTTGGTCGCTCTACATCGCCGGGCTGGTGTTCAAATGGGCAAAAGGTTTTGGCGGGCTAGCTGCGATCGAGAAGCAAAACCAGGCCAAGGCCGATATGGTCTATAAAGCCATCGACGAGAGTGGGGGGTTCTACCGCGGCCACGCCAAAGCCAACCGTTCGCGCATGAACGTGACCTTCCGACTGCCGAACGAACAGCTCGAAGATCAGTTTGGTTCGGAGGCTAAGAAGAGCGATCTGATCGGCTTGAAAGGCCACCGGTCGGTAGGTGGAATGCGCGCCTCCCTATATAATGCCCTGCCGGTTGCGGCATCTGAAGCCCTGGTAATATTTATG
>JAPLGV010000237.1 GCA_026389975.1 Chloroflexota bacterium | reverse complement strand
GGGAAACCATGGCATGTGGATTTACTTGAAGATCATAACGTCTGGACACTTCAAGAATACGCTCGTTGATCTGTTTGATATTCAGCACTGCCGGAAGGTCTGGCAGGAACAGGGCAATATTCTCGGCAACACTGAGGGCAGGGATCAAATTGAAATCCTGGAATACCATTCCGATCTTATGGATGCGGGCATCGTGGGGAGAATGAATACTGACCGCTTGTCCGTTGATCAGGATCTCGCCCGTATCACAACGATAGAAACCGTAAAGAATCTTCATTAAGGTGCTTTTCCCGGCACCGTTTTCTCCCAGGAGCGCATGGATCTCGGAGGTGTGGATATCCAGGTCAAGCCGGTCATTCGCCAGAACGCCCGGAAATGCTTTCGTGATCCCGCGCATCGAGACGATCGGTTTTGGGTCTGGTTGAGGAGAAGATCTGCTGGGCATGAATCTCCTTCGGAGAAATGGAATCAATGGGCAGAACAGGCAAATCGATGGAAAACGATCAGGCAACTACATCATACAAGAACCCACCGGTCATGTTAAGCGTAGAAAACAGGGGTTTCCGAAGGATGTCCGGTGGGTGGTAAATACGCGATTAGACCCCGTATTTTCTACGGGGTCACAGGAAGGAAATTAGTTGGATGCTAACCGGTCGGGATTATTCGATCAGGCCATTCTGACGCGCATACCGCACCAGCTCAACCCGGCTGTGCAGACCCAGTTTGTCAGAAATCTTGGCACGGTGGCCTTCCACCGTCCGGATGCTGATATTCAGCTCCTGCCCAATTTGCCGGTTGGTATAGCCTTCAACGATCAACTTGAGGATTTCCGTTTCGCGTTGGGTCAGGGATTCCGTCGGGTCTTTCTGATTGATCTGGGGGCTTCGGGATTCCTCCAGCAAGACCCTCACCATGGAAGGATCTACATACAGGTCCCCACGCAGGATCGTGCGGATGGCAGAGATCAATTCCGCTTCGGCGGCACGCTTAAGGATATATCCGGCTGCTCCAGCCTTGATCGCTTCTTTCAATAACGCTTCATCCTCATGAAGAGTAAGGATGAGAATTTTCAGGGCCGGGAATTGGGGTTTGATCTTACGGGTGACAGAAATTCCGTCCAGATCAGGCATGCTCAGGTCGAGGATTAACACCTCCGGGTTGGTTTTTTCGACCAACTCAATCGCTTCATACCCGCCGGCTGCTTCGCCGACGAGATCGAACGCTGCCTCCTCTACGAGCAGAGCCCGAAGTCCCGCCCTCACGATCGCATGATCGTCCGCGATCAATACTCTAGTCATTGCAGGGCACCTCTGCTCTCACAGTCGTGCCCTTCCCGGGAGAACTCTCGATCGTAAAAGTACCTCCCAACATTTCGATGCGTTCACGCATGCCAAACAATCCCAGATGTTCCTCGAGGCCGGGCGCACTATCCAGGAAGCCGATCCCATCATCCTCAATGATGGCAACGACATGCTGGTTATGTAGATTGAGCAAGACATCCACACGTGTGGCATGGGCGTGCAGGACCACATTGGTCAGGGATTCCTGGATTATGCGAAACAATGCTGTTTCCATATCGATACTCAGGCGTCTGCCTTCCATCCCAACCGCTTCAAAATCAACCGGGATATCGTATTGCCGGTTGAATTCAGCGATATATTGCCTCAGCGTGGTCACCAGGCCAAGATGGTCCAGGCTGGCAGGGCGTAGATTGACTGCCAGCTTGTGCAGGTTTTCCTGGATCGTGTTGGAAGTATTTTTTAGTTCATCGATCCTACGCCGGAGTGCCTCCGGCTCGTCCACACTGCGATCCAGTAGTCCGAGCTGGACGGTCAAGGCGGTCAGCAGTTGGCCGGATTCATCATGCAGTTCTCGGGAAAGGTTCAGCCGCTCTTCCTCCTGCGCTTTCATCAGGCGTTGGGAAAGCCCGTGCAATTGTCGGTTGTTCCTGCGGATCTCATCCAGGAGCAGGGAATTCTGGATGGCAACGGCAGCCAGGTTGGCGTAGGATTGCATGAGCACTTGATTATCCTTCGTGAAGTAATCCTTCCTTTTGCTAAGCAGGCGCAGCGAACCGATCAACCGGTTGCTGAAAAGGAGTGGGAATACAGCATAGGATGAGTAAAGGATCTTCGCCTCTTTCGTTGAAGATAATGTATCACCTAACGTTCTTACAACCGGCTGGGGTGCATCCTGTGGGGGATCATAGGCCTGCAACTGCGCCTTCAGACCTCTGACCAGGTCCGGAGCAACCCCGTATACAGTGGCAATGGTGGACCTAGTCTCCTCCCCGGTCTCTATCCAGGCAACCTCTAATCCCAGGTGGGTGACAGCCAGTTGACATATGGTCTTAAAAATACTGGTGATCTCGAAACTGTCGAGAAAAGTTCTGGAGGAATCGTTCAATATGGCAAGGTCTGCCACCCGTTGCTGGAGCGAGTCGGTCGCCTTCCGTCGTTCGATAGACGCGGCTGCCAGGATGAGGGCGGTCAAAGCCACAACCGCCATGAAGGTTTGTAAGAGAACCAAGCTATCGTTCTTTGATTCGAGTGAGAATGGGCCCATGCCTTGTGAGGTCCCCCAGATCGCAATGCCGGAAACGAGAAAAATGGCGATGGTTGCACCTCGTTGCCCGAAGCGCAATGCCGCCCAGATTACGAAAGGAAAGATGACATAGATCATCGCCTGATGAAATACCCCGCTGAGAGGCAGGCTGCTGAAAACGAACCAGGTGACGACTGCCAATAAAACGAGGAGAATGCCAGCTTCAATGGATAATCGCTTGCTCAAACGAGCAGAGGAGAATGAGATCCATGTCAGCAATACCGGGGCAACCACCAGAGCTCCAAGCAGGTCACCGATCCACCAGGTCACCCAGATCGCCCAGAAGGTCTGCCATGCCCCGTTCCCGGTCAGCATAAGGGTGAGTGTGCCAATACTTGCTCCGATGGTTGTACATGCAAGAGATACCAAAACCAATCCGACAACGTCCTGGATACGGTCAATCTCGTTGTGAAGGCCGACAAATTTTTTCAGGAAGTAGACCGCCACCAGCGCTTCCAGCGTGTTTCCAATCGTTATTCCCAAAGCCAGCAAAAAGGGAGCCCCTGTCAGCAAAGAACCGATGAGCACCCCCAGGCTGATCCCAGGCCAGAGCCGATACCCGAAGATGAGCAGGGCCGCCAGGCCGATCCCCGTCGGCGGCCAGACCGGAGACGTGTTGGCCTGCACGTAGGCCATCTTTAACCCCACCCTGGCAACCAAGTGGTAAATAATTGCCAGGATCAAGATCTTAGCCAAGTAGACTGCAAAGGATTTGATATGTACCAGAGGAGACGGATGGGTTTGTGTCATAATCACGAATGGAAAATCATATTTTTAAATTGATAACTCTTTTCTAGCGACCTGACAGTTTCGTAAAAAGGTGTTGATCGGCGGGCAAAACCGGGTAAAGTAGGTTTCGACCAAGAAACCGAACACCAGGAGCTGCCGAATGCCGATCAACGAACTCTATCATACTTGGATGCAACGAATTTGTGAACTGCGGCCAGGTCAAAGAATTACCCAACAACGGAACTTTGTCTGGCTGATCGTAGGGATCTACAAAAGTCGCTCGGTGCATTTGAGCAGGGTAGCCGGAAAGATCCCCGGTTCGGCGAAGTTGTTGAGCATCACCCGCCGCCTGAGCCGCTTTCTGGACAACTCGGCCATCTGCGTTCGTGAATGGTATGAGCCAATTGCGCGCCAGTGGCTGGAAGCCCAATGGTGTTGTTTGGGAGAGATCCGTCTGATCGTGGATGGTACAAAAGTTGGTTTTGGACATCAGTTGCTCATGGTCAGTCTAGCGTATCGAAAACGGGCGATCCCGATTGCATGGACCTGGGTCAAGCACGTTCGTGGTCACAGCAGTGCCTTCAAGCAATTGGCCTTGTTGAACTATATCAGGAAGCTCTTGCCCGTTGGCGCAGCCGTCTTTCTGGTCGGTGATTGCGAATTTGGCTCGGTGGAAGTCCTGAAATGGCTCGATCTTTGGCATTGGTTTTATGTTTTACGTCAAAAATCAGACACCTGTGTCTGGTTGGACCAATATAACGAGTGGAAGCCGTTCGGCAGCTTTGTTCACAAAGCTGGTGAAAGCCACTGGCTTGGTTATGGCTACCTGACATCTAGCTCAATTTATCCAACCAACTTGCTGATCCACTGGAAAACAGGCGAAGAAGAACCCTGGTGTTTGGCCACTAACCTGCCAGATCGCATGATGGCTTTGAAGTATTACCGGCTCAGGATGTGGTGCGAAGAAATGCACGGCGACTTCAAAAAACATGGCTTCGATTTGGAAAGTACAATGTTACGTGATTTCTTGCGTCTCTCTCGCCTGACACTCGCTGTGGCTCTCTTGTACGTCTGGTTGATCTCTGTCGGCGGACGTACCATTCATCAGGGCTTGCGACACCTTGTCGATCGTAATGATCGCCGCGATTTGAGCATTTTCCAGATCGGTCTGCGCTATATCCAAAGGAGGTTGACCAATGCCTTTTCTATCTCTGTTCCGCTGTGTGCCTACCTATGACATCAAACTGTCGGGTGGCTAGAACTCTTTTCATCTGATTATATACGATAAGCATTCAAAGATCTTATTTCAAGCCACCGGTCGGTCACTTCGCAAATCCCCGGTCGGTCACAGAGGCTCCCTGAAACGGGGGCTTTTTGTTTTGACAGGGGACTCGTTCCTGAGGAACGAGTGTGGAACGAATACATCCTGATATTCTCTCATATTAAGTATCCGGTTAGTGACTCGTTTCGTGGAACGAGCCCCGAAAAGATGGAACCTAATGCGGATGCGTTCATTTTTTCACCTGCGGGTCGAGGTAATTAAGGATGCCCAAATCTGCGCGCGCTTCGTCAAGGCCAAGCTGGATATCCTTTTCCAATTCGGTCCTGTCGCCAAAGAGGCGGCGGCGCGCACGCTGGAGTTTTTCAATAACGTAGATGGCATAGGCGATACTGCGCAAGGTGAAAAGATATTCCTGATAGGTG
Source organism: Chloroflexota bacterium (assembly GCA_026389975.1). Lineage (GTDB taxonomy): Bacteria > Chloroflexota > Anaerolineae > Anaerolineales > Villigracilaceae > UBA877. The sequence goes on along the minus strand of JAPLGV010000237.1, from coordinate 1,292 downwards.
ATGCTGCCGGGGGGAATCGAGCGCAAGGAGCGCCACGCACGCAAGATCAAGACGCGGAGGAGGGCCTCTTCGTTCCACAACTGATCCAACCCATCCCCCTGCAAGAGCTTTTTTTCGGAAGGGGTGAAAGCACGAGCGTAGAAACCATGTTTGTAGGCGTTGGAGTTACCGAGCTGACCACCGCTTTTTTTCTTTGAGGGTTGAAGAGGAGATTGGAACCCCCCACGGGTAAGCTTCGAAATCGTTTCGCTTGCAACGACATCACGATCGGAAAAAGCGGCAGCGAGGGAAACCTCCCCATTTTGAGCCGAGCCTTCCTGCTGTTCCAGACCTACCGCCTTCTCCGCCTGTTCCATAAGAGCCAACATGATATCCACCTGTTTCTCACGCTGATCGGGATCACCAAACACGGATATACGGGTCTGGATGACATTCTCGAGGCGAGCAATAGCAACAGCAATGGTTCGCAGGGCGGAAACATGATCATGGAAAGGCAAGTCCGTCTGCGGCTCTTTAAGGACGGAATCGGCAGCACTGGCGATGGTGAGGCGAAGTATTTCCATTTCATCCTTCAGCGAACCCTTGACATCCTGATCGAGGGCAAGGAGTTCTTCGGGCGTGTAATGGCGGGAATAAATACCGTGCTTGAGAGCATTGGTATTGGCGGGCTGACCCCCTCGCTTTCGCTCGGGGCAGGCTCTGCGGTTTTTAGAGGAAGTAGTGGACATGGGAAAGGGTGAAAGGTTAATGGTTATTGGTTATTTGTGAATAGGAAAGATCAACATGTAAAGGTCCCAGGTTTCCCGAAAGAAGCGGGGCAGAAAAGAAAACGCGGGAAGGAAAGGCCTGCCCGCGTCGAAGATATTATAGAACACTTGTGCTAATTTGTCAAGGAGTTGTGGGAGGGGACCGGGGATACTCGTTCTGAGTATCGCTCAACTTCTGGAAAACATGCCCCGGTTGCGATCAGCGGAGCCACTGTCCACTTGGAGGACCTGGTTATGTGTTCTTCCTTCCTGGCACATTTGCCTGTCAGCGCTTCAGTGTCTTGGGCGCTTTGAATGCCATCACGAAAGAACTGGTCATGATTACTGAGCACACCTACATCAATGCTACATCGGTGTGTGCGCTATTAGAGAAATTGCATGAGCAATTCCGTGATCTGCCGATTGTCTTGATTATGGACAATGCCCGTTACCAACGCTGTCAACTGGTTTCAGAGAAGGCTAAGAGCCTGAACATCCAGATCATCTTCCTGCCACCCTACTCACCAATCTTGAATTTGATTGAGC
>JAPLGV010000203.1 GCA_026389975.1 Chloroflexota bacterium | reverse complement strand
GCGGGCGGCTGCCCACCAGTTTGAGCTGGGCTTCGTCCCGCTCTTCCACGAACGTTACGATCTTGTCTTTCCACAGGAACAGGGCACGCTGCTCGCCCCACTCCTGGACACAATCCAGACCCGTGCTTTCCGCCGGGGCGTCGAAGCCCTGACAGGCTATGAAACGATGCACACCGGCGAAAAAATCCCTCTATAAGAGAAAAGTACGATGAAATGCATTCCAATTTCCGTCTTAACTTTATTCATCTTTTCGGCCCTTATGCTTTCGGCCTGCGGGCCGGCGGCGAACCCGACACCTGTCGTAACTGAGCCTCCCGCCCCCACGCAAACAAGCCTCCCAACGACTACCGTTCCCGCCAACCCGAATCTCATCCTGGCAACCACTACCAGTACGCAGGATTCTGGTCTGCTGGATGTGTTGATCCCTGCTTTCGAAACACAGACCGGGTTTACGGTCCAGATAGTGGCGGTGGGCTCCGGCCAGGCGCTTAAAATGGGCGAGCAAGGCAATGCGGATGTGCTGCTCGTCCACTCCCCGGCCTCAGAAAAAACCTTCATGGACAATGGCTTCGGTTCTGACCGCCGCCTGGTGATGCACAATGACTTCATCATCGTCGGCCCGGCGGCTGACCCAGCAGGCGTCAAGACCGCGGCATCGGCATTGGAAGCCTTTCAGAAAATTGCCGCGTCCGGCGCGCAGTTCATCTCGCGCGGCGACCAGTCCGGCACGAACACAAAGGAATTGGCGCTGTGGAAATCGGCAAATATCACTCCGGCTGGCCAACCCTGGTATGTTGAAACGGGCCAGGGCATGGGTGCCACGCTGACCATCGCTTCAGAGAAGGGCGCGTACACCCTGACCGACCGCGCCACCTTCCTGGCAAACCAGGCCAACTATCAACTGGCGCTCCTGTACGAGGGCGACAATGCCCTGTTGAACGTCTACCACGTCATCGTGGTCAACCACGACAAATGGCCGTCCACCAACCTGGTCGGGGCAATTGCCTTCGCCAATTACATCGCTTCACCAGCCGGACAGGCCATCATCATGACCTTCGGCGTGGACAAGTACGGGCAACAGCTCTTCTACCCAGACGGAGACAGGACCGACGCCGAACTGGGTTTGCCATAAATCAACTATCTGCTAAAATGTGCCGCGCAAATTTGTGCACAGTACATCATTTCTCGGCAGTAGTATTCCATGCTTTTTAATAACCCGGATGTCTGGGAAGTCACCCTGCTCTCCATCAAAGTCTCCGGGCTGGCGACGCTCATCAGCCTGTTGATCGGGCTGCCGTTCGGTACGCTGCTGGCGTTGAGCAAATTTCCGGGGCGCTCCGTCTTGCTCACGCTGATTAACACGGGTATGGCTCTGCCACCGGTGGTGGTCGGCCTGGCAGTTGCAATGACACTCTGGCGCTCCGGTCCGCTTGGGGGGCTGCACCTGATCTACACGCCGGCTGCCATCATCATCGCGCAGGTCATCATTGCCGCGCCGGTCGTGACCGGTCTAACCGCCGCCGCCTTGCAAGCCCTCGACCCGCGCCTGCGCCTGCAACTGCTGGGGCTGGGCGCATCCCGTTTGCAAATGGTGCTCAGCATCTGGCGCGAGGCACGCCTGCCGCTCCTGGCCGCATTGATGGCCGGATTCGGCAGTGTGATCTCCGAGGTGGGTGCTTCGATGATGGTCGGCGGTAACATCCGCCACCAGACGCGCGTCCTGACCACCGCCATCGTACTCGAAACCAATAAAGGCGAATTCACCAGCGCCATCGCCCTGGGTATTCTGCTGCTGCTCATCACATTCCTGATCAACTTCGCCCTGACCTGGATCCAACAGCGGGGAGCCAAACGATGAGCACGCTGGTGGAAATCCGCAATCTACTCGTCCGCCGCGCCGGACGCCCGGTGCTGGAGATTGATCACCTGAACATCGAGAAAAGACAGGTGCTGGCGCTGGTGGGACCGAACGGGGCGGGAAAGAGCACCCTCCTGCTGGTACTGGCGCGCCTGATTAAACCGGAGCGAGGAGATATCCTGTTTATCGGCCAACCGGCGACTGGACTGCGCGACCGGGACTACCGCCGCCGCATTGGTCTGGTCATGCAGGACCCACTCCTGCTGGATATGTCGGTCTACGATAATATCGCTATCGGTCTGCGTTTCCGCCACGTTCCCGGACCCGAATCCGCCCGCCGTGTGGAAGCCTGGGCCGAACGTCTGGGTATTCAACACCTGAAGACTCGCAAAGCCGCCAACCTCTCCGGTGGCGAGGCCCAGCGCGTGGCTCTGGCACGTGCTTTCGTACTGCAACCGGAACTGCTCCTGCTCGACGAGCCGTTCGGCGCACTGGATAAAAAGACCCGCACCGAACTCCTGCGGGACCTGAAAGCGCTCCTGCCGACGACTGGCGCGACAACCTTGTTCAGCACACACGATGACCGCGAGGTAAATGCTTTGGCAGACAGCAAAATAGAGCTGGCCGACGGGAAAATCCACACCGAGAGTAGTGTATGATTAGGCAATGCGCCTGATCTTTTTCCTCCTCCGCCCCATCTATTATCTCCTCTACCATCAGTTCGCCTGGACATACGACTTCGTCGCGGCGGTTATCTCACTGGGCCGCTGGCAGGACTGGGTACAGACCGCGCTCCCCTACCTGAACGGGCACGTGCTCGAACTCGGTTTCGGCCCCGGACACCTGCAACTATCCCTGAACGAGATAAAACTCCTGGCATTCGGGCTGGACGAATCTCGCCAGATGGCGCGCCAGGCCAGCCGCCGCCTTCGGAAAAAAGGAGCCATCTTTCGTCTATCTCGTGGCTACGCGCAGCACTTACCTTTTGCAGATGGGGTCTTCGACTCAGTATGTGCCACCTTCCCTGCTGAGTACATTTTCGATCCACAAGCGCTGAAAGAAATTCGGCGCGTGCTCGTGCCAGCCGGAAGGTTGATCATCCTGCCAATGGCTTGGATCACGGGTACGCGTCTGCTGGAACGGCTGATGGCATGGCTGTTCCGGGTCAGCGGCGAAGCGCCGGGCAAGCCGGGACCGGTCTCGGCAGCAATAAAAGACCGGTTCGCACACGCCGGGTTCGAGGTCCGGAGCGAGATCGTGGAACGGAAAGGCAGCCAGGTGCTGGTCATTGTGGCGGAAAAGAGACCGGGCTCCTGATTTGGAGTAAAATGAGGGCATGGAAATCCAGATTGCCGTCGCAAAAACGAACAAGTACGCCGTCACCGAGAGCGGTGATACGCTCGAAGTGGTGGAACGGCCCAACGGTGGCCTTTCGGTGGTGCTGGCCGACGGACAGACTTCGGGACGCGGCGCCAAAGCCGTCTCGATGATGGTCGTCCGCAAAGTCATCAGCCTGCTGGCCGAAGGCGTGCGCGACGGGGCCGCGGCGCGCGCAGCTTCGGATTTGCTCTACACGGAAAAGAAAGGAAAAGTCACTTCTACGCTCAATATCGTCTCGGTGGATTTACATACCGGGACAGTCGTCATCACCCGCAACAACCCGGTACCCTTTTTCATCGCCCGCGGCGAGAAAATTGACTGCATTGGTTCAGAATCTAACTCAATCGGGACCGCGCGCAACGCCCGGCCGGTCATCACCGAAATTCCAGTGGAGCCAGGATTGGTGATCGTCATCTATACCGACGGGCTGGTCCATGCCGGAGAACGAGTCGGACGCCCGATGGACGTCTGCACATCGCTCAAAGCAATGCTCGAAGATCAGGACCCCTCCCCACAGGCCATCGCCGACGCGCTCCTGGCCGAGGCAGTAAATCTGGACGAAGGCCGTCCCGCGGATGACATCAGCGTGGTGGTACTCAAAGTATTGAAACGGCTCGGGGACGATGTACGCCGCATGACGGTCCGGCTGCCAATCAACGCTGAATAACAATGTCAAATCGGACTTTCCAGAAATCTCACCACTGGAGAATGGCCTGGCGCGAGACCCTGATCTTATTGGGCGAGTTCCGCCGCCCGGTGTTGACGTTCACCATCGCCATTATCGGGCTCGGCGTCATCTATCATTCCATCGCCCGGCAGGCTGGTGAACCCCTCGGTAGCCTGCCGGAGGCTGTCTACTTGATGCTGACGTTGGCTTTTTTACAACCCAGCGGTAATTTTCCGCACGATTCTATTCTTCAAATCTTTTACTTCCTGATACCGGTCATCGGCGTAATCACCCTGGCACAGGGATTGGCAGAGTTCGGCGTGATGCTTTTTAATCGCCGGGCGCGCAGTAAGGAATGGGAAATGGCCGTCGCTTCCACTTATAGCAAACATACCGTTTTAGTTGGACTCGGACATCTTGGCTATCGCGTGGTTGAGGAATTGCATGCTATGCAGGAAAATGTCGTTGTCATCGAAATGAAGCCAAATGCCGAAATGGTTTCGACAGTGCGGGAGTTGCGTATCCCGGTCATCCAGGATGATGCCACCCGCCCGGCGACATTGGAGGCGGCAGGCATTCGGCGCGCCAAGACGATCATCCTGGCAACGCAAAACGACTCTCTGAACCTGCAAATTGCCATTAAAGCCCGCAGTCTCAACAAAGATATCCAGGTGGTCATCCGTATTTTCGACGCAGATTTTGCCCAATCATTGCACGAACAATTCGGTTTTGTTGCCCTGAGCGCCACAGGGATGGCTGCCCCGGTCTTTGCCGCAGCAGCCGCCGGCGCTGATGTGACCAATCCCATTTCAATCGAAGGCAAACAACTCAGCCTGGCGCGGCTGACAATTTCCCCCAGCTCCCAACTGGCCGGGAAGACGGTTGGCTTTGTGGAAGACAACTATCACCTGAATATCGTCCTGGTGCGCCATGACCACCAGTCCGAAATGCATCCGACCGACAGTGCGCTGCTCGGTGCAGGGGATACACTGGCAGTGCTGGGCGGACCAGAGCCGCTGAACCATTTACTGCATGACAACGATTAATCCCACCGATAAGGAGCCTCTAGGTAAGCTCCAACCCCTGATCGGCATCGTCGGTCCATGCGGAGCGGGAAAAACGACGCTGGCTGAAGGTTTGCACCGGAACGGCTTTCGGGCACGCGCCATTGCACAGGAGCATTCATTCGTCAAAGATATGTGGCAACGAATGACCAGGCCCGACGTCTTGATTTTTTTACAGGCATCATGCTCGGTGGGTGCGGAGCGACGTCAGATGAAGTGGACCGAGTCCGAATGGGAGGAACAACAAAGACGGCTGGCACATGCCCGTGAGCATGCCGATTTCTTCTTGAACACCGATTCACTTGGCATTGTAGAAGTGCTGAATCTTGTCTTGGAGTTTCTCAAAAATCGAGGCCTCCTTTAAACGGGCCTTATTTACCCCATCTCCACGCCACGGTTTTCACAAACTCGGGGTTTGGGGTCAGGAGGTGGGGATAACCAGGCTTTCACAGGGTACTGCGTAAATAGCAGTAGACTTTATGAAAGCCCTGATCACAACGCTTAGTGCCCCTACCCATGCCTTCTCAATCGGAGTATAATCACCCCCGCCGCCAGCCAAAGGCTGGCATTTTCGTGAATGGAGAAGAGTTTTATGAATCGTCGCCAATACAACTGGCTCATTTTCATCATCCCATTGATTGCACTGGCAATCTGGGTGGACGTGAGCAAGCAAATCACCATCCCCAATCCTTTCAAGCCGCAAACTAATCTCATAGACCGCAATGTGGAAACCCGTCTCGGGCTTGACCTGCGTGGCGGTCTCCAGGTTCTTCTGGAAGCCGATTTACCTGCCGATGCCACGATCAGTTCGGACGATTTGAATGTCACCCGGCAGATTCTGGAAAGTCGTGCCAACGCCCTGGGTGTAAGTGAAGTGGTCATGCAGGTGGCACCGCCTCGCCGCATCGTGGCCGAGTTCCCTGGTTTACAAGACCCGGAACAGGTTATTGCTTCTTTACAGCAGACCGGTTTGCTCGAGTTTGTGGACATAGGCAGCACGCCTGTCACGGAAGGGACGATTATCCAGACCGACTTTGGAACCTCCAGTACCTCTACTACGACAACCGAGACTCCGACAACTACCCCCACCACTGATCCATCTGCCACTCCTGCCCCAACCGCCACGCCGGTCGCCACGCCAACCATTTACCACACCGTTTTGACTGGCGCGGCGCTCAGTGCTGTTAATGTACAGGCCGCATCTCTCGGCGGTTTCGACATCGCCACCACTTTTAAATCCGAAGCAGCCACCATCTTCGCCGACTACACCGGCAGCCATGTAAATCAGTATATGGCGATTGTTTTGGATAAGCGCGTGATCTCCTCCCTGATCATTAAATCCAAGATCCCAGGCGGACAAGGGATCATCCAGGGTAAGTTCACCCAGGATAGCGCCAATACGCTCGCCATCCAATTGCGCTACGGTTCATTGCCCGTACCCATCAAAGTGGTCCAAAGCCAGTCGGTCGGCCCGACGTTGGGCGAAGAATCCGTCCGCCGAAGTGTGGTTGCCGGCATCATCGGCCTTTTGGTAGTTGTCCTTTTTATGGGCCTCTACTACCGTTTGCCGGGTCTAATTGCTGACGTGGCGTTGATTACATTCGCGCTGATCAGCATGATGCTCTACAAACTCATCCCGGTTGTTCTAACGTTATCCGGTATCGCCGGCTTCATTCTAAGCGTGGGTATGGCTGTGGATGCCAACATCCTGATCTTCGAGCGCCTGAAGGAAGAACTGCGCGCTGGCCGCACCCTGCGCCAGGCCATTGACCTGGGCTGGAAACGAGCCTGGCCGTCCATCCGCGACTCGAACTTCTCCACCCTCATCACCTGCGTCATCCTGTTCTGGTTTGGCAGCACCTTCGGAGCCAGTATGGTCAAAGGCTTCGCCCTGACCCTGGCATTGGGTGTAGGCGTCAGCTTGTTTACAGCCATCATCGTTACCCGCACTTTCCTGCACCTTGTGCTGGATACTATCAAATCCGCCGAACATCCCCGCTGGTTCGGTATTTAGGAGAACCCGCGATGAATATCATCAAGTTTCGTTACATCTATTTCGGCATCTCTTTGCTGGTCATTGTTCCCGGGATCATTGCCTTAATTCTCTGGGGACTTCCTCTTGGGATTGACTTCACCGGCGGCAGCCTGCTCGAGGTACAGTTTGCCTCGGGCCAACCACCCGCCATTGCCGATGTCGCCGCCCTTTATAACGAAATGTCCACGTCGCAGATAAATATCTCGAATCCTGTGGTACAGCCCGTCGGGACCGACTCGCTTTCGATCCGTTCAAAAGAGATGAACGATGCCCTGAAAAGCCAGATCGTTGCGGCGCTGAAAGACCGCTTCGGCGGCGGCCAGGATGTCATCATTATGAATTTCACGCAGGTTAGCGCGGTTATCGGCCAGGAAATCGCCATTCGCGCTGCCGGAGCGGTTGCGTTGGCGGCTCTCGCCATCCTGCTTTACATCACGTATGCCTTCCGTGGCGTTCAACATGCCTTTCGATACGGGACAGCGGCCATCATTGCCATGCTGCATGACGTGCTGGTGGTTGTTGGCGTGGAAGCCATCATTGGTCACTTCCTGGGCTGGCAAGCCGACTCGCTCTTCCTGACCGCCTTGCTCACAGTGATCGGCTTCTCGGTCCACGATACCATTGTGGTTTTCGACCGCATTCGCGAAAATTCAAACATCTACCGGCGCGTAGGCTACGAGACCGTGGTCAACCACTCCATCGTGCAAACCCTGGACCGCTCGATCAATACCCAATTGACGGTCATGCTCACGCTCCTGGCACTGGCACTCTTCGGAGGCACCAGTATCCGCCACTTCGTGATCATCCTGATCATCGGTATTTTCAGCGGCACATACTCATCGATCTTCAATGCGCCTCCAATCCTGACCGTGTGGGAAAACAAAGAGTGGCGCAACTGGTTCCGCCGCAAATCAGGAGCAGAAATAGTCTAAATGCAAAAAAATTTCCGAGGCTGAACCTCGGAAGTTTTTTATTATACACGCACCTTCTAATTGCTAACTTACAGTTTTCATAATGTTAGCCACCTCCATGTTAGCCACCTCTGAAAAAGAACCTTGACTTGTTCAACCGTAAAGCGTTTGTGCAGTTGGCCCATGATGTTCTCCTTTTCGTAGAAATCTATCACGGACCAGCGGTTCACTTTTCAACTGATAACGGTTCACTTTTCAGGTTTGAACAGT
>JAPLGV010000067.1 GCA_026389975.1 Chloroflexota bacterium | reverse complement strand
CGGCCAGCGATACCAGCCGCCCACACAGGCGTTAACCGGGTGGACGCTCCGCCCGCCGATGGCCTTCAGCACCTCATTCCCTATCTTCTTCATCCGCAGAGCGTTCCTTACGACCTCCGGAGCGATGGCAGCCAGATCGAGCGCCGAAGCCTGTCCGAGCAAATCAGGCGCCTGCAGCAGGTAGATGTGCAGGGCGTGGCTCTCGATATATTCACCGCAGTACATCAGGCGGCGCAGGGCGTAGACCTGCGGGCTGACTTCCACATCCAGGGCTTTTTCCAGGGCGGTGACGGAACTCATCTGGTAGGCCACCGGGCAAATACCGCAGATGCGGGCGGTGATGTCGGGCACTTCCTGCAAATAACGCCCAACGAGGAATCCCTCGAAAAAACGCGGCGGCTCGTAGATGTCGAGCCGGATTTCGATAACCTGGCCGTCTTTCACACCGATGTACAGGCCGCCTTCGCCTTCGACGCGCGCCAGGGCGGGAACTTCAATGGTCTTCATTTGGTCTCCTTGCCTGTGGCGGCTTTCAGGGCCGCGTCGGCCGCAGCACGGAATGCCGGGGCATGACTGCTGAAACTGCGCAGCAGGTTTGCCGTTTCATTGGGATAGCGGTCGTGCGGCATCATGCTGGCGACCAGCGCACTGAAATTTCCGGCGCTGGAGGGACCAAAACAGCCGTAACAGCCGCGTCCGTTGGCCGGGCAAAGAGCCCCGCAACCGCCATGCACCACTGGCCCCAGGCACGGGATCCCCTGCGCGACTGCCACGCAGACAACGCCGCGGCGTTTGCATTCCACGCAAACGGGACTGGGTGGGAAATTAGGTTTGCGGTTCTGGAGCAAAGCGGCGAGCACTTCGACAACCGTGCCCTTATTCACCGGGCAGCCCCAGATTTCCAAATCCACCGGGATATGGGCGGAGATGGGGGTGGATGTCTCGAGGTATTGCAGGAATTCGGGGTGAGCGTACACAGTCCTGGCATATTCGTCAGCCCTGGCGAAGTTACGCAGGGCCTGGATTCCGCCTGCCGTGGCGCAGGTGCCGAGGGAAACCAGGAACTTGCACTCGGTGCGGACTTCCTTGATGCGCTCTGCTTCGTGCGGAGTGGTGACTGAGCCTTCGACAATGCCCACGTCGTACGGTCCCGGTTTCACGGTCCGGGTGGCTTCGAGGAAGTAAGCGAACTCCACGGCGGAGGCCAGGTCGAGCAGTTCATCTTCCAGGTTCAGGATGGATAACTGGCAACCGTCGCAGGAGGAGAATTTGTAAACGGCCACTTTGGGTTTTGAATAGGTTTTCGGAGTGAGAGTCATTAATACTCCTCCACGTTGAAGATATTTTCCAGCGCGCTGAAGGGGAAGACCGGGCCGTCTTTGCAGATAAAGAAGGGACCTTGCTGGCAATGGCCGCAAGCGCCCTGTCCGCATTTCATATTGCGTTCCAGTGAGATGTAGATGTGTTCGGAAGGAATGCGGCGGGCCAGGGCTTCGTAGATGACGAAGCGCATCATGATTTCCGGGCCGCAAGTCAGGACGGCGGTCTTGTGCGGGTCAACTCGGAAGTGGTAGAACCACATCGGAACAACACCCACGCGGCCGGTCCAGTTCTCGTCGCCGCGGTCCACCGTCACCTGCATGTCAATGTCGGCTTTTTGCCAGGTCTCATACTCGGTTGGGTACATCAGGTCTTTGGGTGTGCGCGCCCCGTAGAGCAGGGTGACTTTTCCGTACTTCTCACGGTTACGGATAATCCTATAAATGGCGCCTCGCAGCGGGGGCAGGCCGATGCCGCCGCAGGCGATGACCACATCCATTCCCTCAATGGTTTCTAACGGCCAGGAGGTACCGAAGGGGCCGCGGATCCCAACCACGTCACCAACTTTGAGACGACTGGTGGCTCTGGTCACGTTACCGACATGCCGGATGGTATGGACGAGCAGGCCGTTGGCAGTTTCGAGATCGGAACTCATCGAGATGGCGGCTTCACCATAACCGGGTACGTACAGCATGTTGAATTGTCCCGGCTCGAAGCAGTAGCGGTTCTGGATTTCGGGATCGGTGAACTTGAGCTGGAAAGTGGTCATCCCCTCAGCTTCCGGGATGGTTTTAACAATCTCAGCGCAGTGGGGCAGGAGCAGTTTATCGGTGTAACCGGCGCTGTGCGCGGCGGTGTTGATCAGCGTGGTGGTCATGCCTTCACCTCCGCGCGGATGGCGGCGATTTCCTCGGTCAGGTCAATCCCCGCTGGGCACCAGGTGATACAGCGACCGCAGCCCACGCAGCCCAGCACATCGAACTGGCCCTTCCAGGCGCCCAATTTGTGGGTCAACCACTGGCGATAACGTGAGCGGATATTGGGACGGGTATTGCCGCCGACAACGTAAGAGTAATTCGGATTGAAGCACGAGTCCCAGACACGCTCGCGGCGGGTGGACTTGCCGAGGATGTCCACCTGGTCAGTGGCATCCCAACAGAAGCAAGTCGGGCAGACCTGGGTGCAATTGCCGCACGAGAGGCAGCGTTTCCCAACCTCGGTCCAGCGTTCCGCCTCGAGCTGCTCGGTCAACAGACCAGGCAAGTCGTTGGTATCCATCGTGCGGACCATGGATTCGGCGGCGCGTTCCATGGCCTGGTTGGCGGTGTTCTGAATGAATGCCGAAGGCAGGTCATAGGTCCGGTCAGCCAGCAGGGAGCGGCCCAATTCAGAGCCAACCTCCACCAGGAAAACCTCGTCCAGTTCGGTCACACACAGGTCAAACCCGGCGGCGAGGCGCGGTCCTGTACCCATCGAGACGCAGAAGCAGGTCGCATCCGGATCCAGGCAGTTGACGGCCAGGATGAATAGTCCCTCACGGCGGAGGCGGTAGATGGGGTCGCTGAAGTCTTCGCGCAGGAATACTTTGTCCTGGATGTGGATGGCAGCCAGTTCGCAGGCGCGCACGCCGATCAGGGCGTAGCGCGGGGTGGGTTCGTTATTCTCTTTGAGTTGCCACTTGCCATCTTTCACTGCGGTGAAAAGCGTGTGACGGGGCGGAAAGAGGAACTGCTTCCAAGACTG
>JAPLGV010000487.1 GCA_026389975.1 Chloroflexota bacterium | reverse complement strand
TCTTCCGGTGTTTCCGGATGAAGGGGGAAGGCAATCCACCTGATCCCTATCTCGTACTCTTTCTTTAGCCTGTCAACACGCCCGGTGATGAAGTAGCACCAGGGTCAGACGTAATCGGAGAAAATCTCCAGGATGACTTCATCGTTTTGGTCCATGGTATGATACCCCCGATAGTGATATCCGCTATTATGCAGCAGTCTTACCACCGCAGTCAAAAAAGGGATTGGGGGACATCTCTCCCCGAGTTTAACCCTGAAAGGTGTCTTAATTTTGTAGCCCAATTGCCTTTTGGGAGAAATCGTAGCACAAATTCCGGAAGCAAAGGTATTTTTTAAAGTCAGTCAAGCCATTCCCCTTCATTGATAGCGAGTATCTTGCCAGGAACGGCAGTTATAGCTTTAGGGGAAAGAAAGGGCAGCCTTCTTCAGAGGGCTGCCCCCGGGGTTAACTCCCGCTACTCACTAGATTTCTTATTATGCTGCGCCGCTTCCAGTTTCTTGATGTCCTCGGGGGACAGTTGCGGCCGGTCGATGGTCAAGGTGATCTTATTGATCTTGCCGCTGAACTTGAACGGCGGTTGATAATCCGCGTCGTTGACGCCGGTCAGCGTGTCCGAGCCGACGTCCAGCGATTCGTCGAACTGCAGGATGAACGGTATCGTGTGCTCCATCTTCTGCGTGGCCACCTCCTTGCCGTCCACCTTCAGGACGCCGGTCCCGCCCCGGCCTATCCCGCTGTAATTGTTGAACGCCAACGTTCCGGGGCCGAGCCCGTCGTACTTGAAGTCGAACTCGAGCGTGTGCTTGCCAGGCGCGAGTTCGGGGCCTTCCCAACGTATTCGCTTCAGGTCCAACAGATTCCACAGGAAGACCGGCTTCCCCTTCAGCAGGTAGAAGCCGTAGCCGCCGAAGCGGCCGCCCTGGGTGATGAGCATGCCTTCGGCGCCACCCGGCGGGATCTCAACTTCGGCCTTGAAGTTATACGAGGTGTTGAGGATGCTCGGCGCATCGCCGTTGGGCGTGCCGGTAAGCGGGCGGGTCCAGGTGAAGACATTCCGGCCCGCGGTGATGCTCGGCCGCGGCGTGATGACTCGCGTCAGCACGGAATTGTCCAGCGGCAGCACCTGGTATCTCTTTGCTTCCTGCCAGAAGCGCGTCTGCATCTCCTTCAATTTCGCCGGATACTTGGTAGCGACGTCCTCCGACTGGGTCCAGTCGCTCTTGAGGTCGTACAGCTCCCAAGGGTAGTCGAGCGGGCCCAACTTCGGCGGATAGCCGTCCCAAGGGGCGCGCATGACTTTCGTGCTCGCTATCCAGCCGTCGTGGTAGAGGGCGCGGTCGCTGAACATCTCGAAATACTGCGTCTTGTGCCGTGAAGGCGCCTTGGTGTTGGCCTGGTCGAAGGTGTAGGCCAGGCTCATCCCCTCGATGGGCGTCTGCTTGATGCCGTCCACCGTGATCGGCGCCGGGATGCCGGTAACTTCGAGGATGGTGGGCACGATGTCGATGACGTGGTGAAACTGGTGGCGGATGCCGCCCGCGTCCTTGATGCGCTTGGGCCAGGCGATGCACATGCCTTGGCGGATGCCGCCGAAGTGCGAGGCGATCTGCTTGGTCCAGGAGAACGGCGTGTCGAAGGCCCAGGCCCAGGGCACCGCCATATGGTTGTATGTCCTGTCGGTGCCCCAGACGTCGTAGAAGTACTTGAGCTGCTCCTCGACGGTCGGATTGACGCCATTGAACATCGCGACTTCGTTGGGCGTGCCGATCATCGTCCCTTCGGCGCTGGTGCCGTTATCACCCTCGATGTAAATGATCAGCGTGTTGTCGAGCTGGCCCAGGTCCTCCACCGCCTGGATCACCCGGCCGATCTCATGGTCGGTGTAGGCCACGTAGGCCGCGAAGACTTCTGCCTGGCGGATGAAGAGCTTCTTCTCGTCAGCCGAAAGCTGGTCCCACTCCTTGAGGTCCTTCGGCCACGATGTGAGCTTGGCGTTGGCAGGAATCACGCCGAGCTTCTTCTGGTTCTCAAAGATCTGCTCGCGCAGCTTGTTCCAGCCTTGGTCGAAGAGCTTCATTTGGCGGATTTTGTCCACCCATTCCTTGGTCGCGTGGTGCGGTGCGTGCGTGCCGCCAGGCACGTAATAGATAAAGAACGGCTTGTCGGGGGTCAGCGCGTTCATGCGATTCATGTAGTCGATGGCCTCGTCGGCCATGGCCGTGGTCAGGTTCCAGCCGGGCTGGCCCTGGAACGGGTAGATCTGCGTGGTGTTGCGGAACAGGTTCGGCTGCCACTGGCTGGTGTCGCCGCCGATGAAACCGTAGAAGTACTCGAAGCCCATGCCGCTGGGCCACTGGTCGAACGGGCCTGCCTGGCTGGCCTGGTACTCCGGCGTGTTGTGGTTCTTGCCGAACCACGACGTGGCATAGCCGTTATCCCTGAGGATACGACCGATGGTGGCCTTGTCTTTGGTGATGATGCTGTCGTAGCCGGGATAGCCTGTAGCCTGTTCGGCAATCACGCCGAAGCCTGCCGAATGATGGTTGCGCCCGGTGATCAGCGCGGCGCGCGTGGGCGAGCATAGCGCCGTGGAGTGAAAGTTGGTGTAGCGCAGGCCGTTGGTGGCGATGCGGTCGAGCCCCGGGGTTGGAATCACGCCGCCGAAGGTGCTGGGGACACCGAAGCCCGCGTCATCGGTCATGATCAGCAGCACATTGGGCGCGCCCTTGGGCGGCACGACGCGCATCGGCCAGTACGGCTTGGACTGGGGGGCCGTTTCCTTGATCACGCCCCCGAACTTCGGCGGCGGCGGAGGCAATTGCTTGCCGTCGATAGTGGTGGTGGCGCCGGGAGACCCCGGCACCCCGGTTACCTGCTGGGCCAGGGCCGGAACCGCTGCCAGCAGCAAGATCAGGCTGGCGATGACCCATATGGAGAGTGGTTTAAATGGTTGTGACATGCTCTCCTCCGATGATTACCATCCGGGATCCGCCTTACCGACTTTAACCCGGAAAGTTGTCTCTTATTGTGGTAGGCATGATAGCACAAGGGCTGATGAAATAAACCCTTCTATAAGTCGCAACCAGTCCTACCAAAATTCGTCTGCTCATTTTTCCATCTCGTTAATCGGCGACCACGTATTTATATCCAGTAAAGGGGTTGTAGTTGCCATGAGCAACACACTCACCATTGAGAGAACGAAATCTTCCAGGTCCCCTCCTCCTGTTTCCCCAGGGATGAGGCAAGGTTATACTCCTTGTCGCGATACGAAGCCGTTGCCCACTGTTACTACGGGAGCGGCTTAGGATCTACTTGACCGAGATGCGCCAGGGCGTTACGCAGTGGGGCACTGGAGACCTTTATCAGCCCTCCATAGGGATTGTCCAATTCCAGGATCAGAAATAGTGAGCCCGCGGCCGACAAGGCGCACACGAGCAAGACGACGATTACCGTGGCATTGCGGGGGGAGAACAGGCCAAAGGTGGCGAAGATGACGGTGAGCCAAAAGACCAGTATCACCAAGAATGGCATCGGGATCGAGCTCTGCCCCATCTGCTCGATGAGAAGCCAGCGATTTTCGGCAATATCACCGCTGATTTGCAAGGCCCGGGACCAAAGCCAGCGCTGGGCGTCGTTCCGGGGGGACAGTTGGCGGAGTTGGTCCTGGACAGCTTCGATATCGACCCTCCCCTCGCCAGCCTTAGCTAACGATAGCTCAACCTTGTCCTCCGGCCAGCTTCGCGCGATCGAGGAGGCGATAACGCGGCGCAGCAGATCGCGCGCTTTCATGGTCTCCGGTCCATAATGGGCCATAACGCGGTCGAGCAGGATGATGCGAGAGCCTGCCTGCCTGAGCCCGCTGCTGGCCGTGTCAAAACTACCCTTGGCCGAGGCGATCAGCAAGCCCAGGACCAGAGCAGCCATCGTCGCGATCATGCCGATCCCCAGCTTCACAACGTCCTTTGACTCATCGCTCACATGATGTTCGGGCAGAATAGTGCGAAGCAACATACCGAGCAGCGTGCCGCCGAAGATGCAGGCAAAGGCAACCAAAGTAACTATTAGTGCGCTCACGCTTCGCCCCTTTTCTTGATCCGAAATTAGGCGGCAGACTTGGCCACCGCAGCCAGAAAATGGTTAAGGTTGAACTTGTTGGCCTGACGCCGGCTGAGGTGTTAAGGGCTCGAACCCCGGCGGGTATTTGTGCCATTTATAGCCGGAGCGCGCCAGGTTGTAGGCCAGATCAAATTCTTCGTTCATATATTTGGTATCGAATTCCGAGGCCCGTTTCGGGTGAAAATCCTTTGGGATAAAGGCCAGGTTATAGTCGATCCCGTCCCGCTGGGCCAGGACGTAGATGCGGTACAAATCGCCTACGCCCTGGTATTTGGTCAGGCTGCTAATGGCCCGGGTGCCGATATCCCCGATATAAGGTTTGATGCTTTCATACTCGGGGTATACTTGCGCATTGCGCATGATGTACAGCTTGCGGGGGCGGTCGGGTATCAGAGACCCAAGCTTTTTCTGGCTGGTAAAGAGATTGAGGGCCGCCTCATACAGCATGACCTCAGCGCGGACGCCGCCATCCACGTGCATCTCGTCGTATTCCTGGCCGCCGGCCGTCACTTTGATGTACACCGGATTGAAGGCCACGGGGATGGAGGCCGAAGCCCGGAGGACCTGGCGGAACAGCTTGGGGGCGTCCGGGTGGCCGCTGGCGGCGATGGCCCCCATGTTCCAGATCACCTGGCGCTGGGCATCGAGCTGGGTGGTCCCCACCAGCAGGCTCCTGCCCTTGTTATGCTCGGCGGCGATTTTCTGAATCATTTGGTCATCGATGAGGTGTGTCAGCAATTCGGCCAAGGGCTCGGTACTGGCCACCCCTTCGAGCCTGCCAAGGTTCAATAACAACTTTAACTTGCCGGGAACTTTATAGATATCCTTGTCGGAGATGGTGGTGTAGGCCTCTTTCAGCTTGGCGTCATACTCCGGCCCGAGGAAGGCGAAGGGCGCAATGAGGGACCCGGTGCTGATGCCGGTCACCAGCTTGAAGCTGGGCCGGTTGCCCGCCTCGGTCCAGCCGCACAAGATTCCGGCGCCGAAGGCGCCGTCGCCGCCACCGCCGGACAGAGCCAAGAAATTGGCTTCGGGCTCGAGCTTGCCGTGATTGGCGGCCATCTCCTGCTTGAGCGACTCGATGGCACTCAGCTCCAGGCTCTCACTAAGGGCGTCGCCCCAGGCCCGGATGCCGGGCAGATTTTCAACCTCCGCCTGGTCCTGGAGGTGCTCCGGCAAAGGGTGGCGCACCTGCAGAGCCATACAGCCCTGGAGGAGTAAACCACACAGCGCCAAATTGACCAGGGCGAAGAAGCCTCTGCCAGCTGAACCGGCTCTGCTTCTGCCAGCTATATTTGCCGATGATTCTTCTCTAAGCATATTGCCTTCCCATCCGTGCAAAACCGGTGGTATGGTTTTTCCGGTGGGGGCGCCCCAGCCAGGGGCGCCCGCCAGGTTAAAACACTTCGACTACTGCCCCTGATGTGCTCTCATGGCTTCCTCGATCTTCGCTTTCACGGCATCGAGATTGAAACTCGCGCCCTTCTGCATGGGCGGATACTCGAGGGCCGTCATGGCCAGCTTCGCCACTTCCTGCTGGACGAACACGAAGCGCCAGAACTCGAATCTGAACCAGTCAAAATACTGGTAGGAGCCGAAATTCCCCGCGGGCCATACCGTTTTCTCAAAGGGATCCAGGCGCAGGTTCACCAGAGCCGGCGCGTCGGTATGGACCTTGGCGCCGATCCAGCCGTCGGGCTGGTCAATGAAGCGATACTTGAAGTCGTCGATCCGCACCGCGGCGAGGTTACTTTCCGTGAAGTAGAAGACTTCGTGGCGATTCGACGGCCCCTTGCCGGTAATCAGGTCCATCTGGTTATAGCCGTCGAGATGCACCTTGTAGGTCATGGCGCCAATCTTCTTGCCCTTCAGCAGTTCCTCCTTGAGGTTTGGATTGCCGGCGGCGGCCAGGAAGGTCGGGAACCAGTCGAGTCCGGAGATGATGCCGTTCTCCACCTTGCCGGCGGGAACCTTGCCGGGCCAGCGAATAATCGCGGGCACACGGAAACCGCCTTCATAGCCCGTGCCTTTGGCTCCATAGAACGGGGTTTGTCCGCCATCGGGCCAGGTGAAGCTCTCGGTGCCGTTGTCGGTGGTGAAGACGACGATGGTGTTGTCGTCCACACCCAGGTCTTTCAACTTCTTCATCACGAGGCCGACGTCGTCGTCGAGTTGGGCCATACCGGCTTCGTGGATGGACCAGCCGTTCTTCGAGTTGCGCATCTTCTCATACTTCTCGGAGAGGTGGGTGACGATGTGCATCCGCGTCGGGTTGAGCCAGACGAAGAAGGGCTTGCCGTCCGCCTTGGCCTTGTCGATAAAGGCCAGAGCCTTGTCGCGGATCTCGTCATCCACGGTCTTCATCCGCTCGGGATAGAGGGTTCCCGCGTCCTCGATCTTCTGCTTGCCGATCTTGCCCCAGCGCGGCTGC
>JAPLGV010000191.1 GCA_026389975.1 Chloroflexota bacterium | reverse complement strand
CGGCAATCGCAGCGATCTTGACACACACGTGGTCCGAGCCGACGCCGTCACAGGCGTGGGCGCGGCCCTCGTCAAGCAGTTCTTTGATTTGCATATGGTTAAGTCCCATAATTTACTCCTCATGTTCGACAAAATAATGAACGAGGATACCGCCCTCGTGATCGAATTTTTCCACCGATTCCAGTTTCAGACCGGGAGCCTGATTCGGCAAAAAACCGTGACCGTCGGCCAGCGTTGGGGCAGAGTTGCCGCCAAAGATTTTTGGGGCGATGTAGATGGTCAGTTCATCCACCAGGCCGAGGCCGAACAGTTCGGCGATGAGCGTCCCGCCACCTTCGACCAGCACAGAGCGGATGCCCGCCTCGTGAAGGGTTCGGAATACTGCCACCAGGTCGACGCGTTCCTGCCCCATGACGTGGACCGTTGCCCCGGCGGTTTCGAAGGCTGCAAGCACTTCCGGTGCAGTGCACCGGGTGGTGAAAAGATAAACCTGCGCCGGACCGGAGGTCAAAAATCGTCGTAGGGGCAGGGCTTGTCCCTGCCCTTCTGGGGCGACCACAAGGTCCGCTCCTACATCGGTCACAACCCCAACCTTGGCCGGGTTCTCAGGCCACCCCTTGCGGAGCCGCTCGGCGCGTAACTCGGCGGATTTCACTGTCAGTCTTGGATCTTCGTTCAGCAGAGTCCGCCCGCCGATGAGGATGGCATCCACGCTGGCGCGTAATTCACCCACGCGGCGTTTGTCCGCACGGGACGAGATGGCCGCGCCTTTGCGAGCGGCGGAGTCGATTTTGCCGTCTACGGTCATGGCAATGTTGACAAGGATGCGCGGGCGGTTCATGGAAATTATTCTAACTGGTCCTGCCGCGCAGTGGCGTAAACGTTTTGTTAGAGTTGTCTTGTGGTACACTATCCAGCCATGAGAATGAACAGCCGCCGTGCCATGCTCGAGGCGCTCTTCGCTGTCGTTGTCTGGGGAGCCTCGTTCGTGGCAACCAAGGTCGCCTTGCGTTATGCCAGCCCGGATGTGGTGGTCTGGCTGCGTTTTGCGATGGGCGTGATCATCCTGGGGATCGCCGTGCTGACCGGGCGGAAGTTTTCCCTACCCGAAAAACGGGACTGGCCGTATTTTGCCCTGCTGGGCTTTCTGGGCATCACCTTCCACCAGTGGCTGCAATCCACCGGGCTGGTCACTTCGCAGGCTACGACCACCGGCTGGATCGTCGCCAGCATCCCGGTGTTCATGGCGCTACTGGGCTGGCTGGCGCTGAAAGAAAAACTGCTCTGGTTGCAGGTGGCGGGGATTCTGCTATCAGCCTTCGGGGTCCTGCTGGTGGTCACGCACGGCGACCTGATCCTGCTCGCCTCGGGCAAATTCGGGACAGTGGGGGATTTCCTCGTCCTTGTCAGCGCACCCAACTGGGCGGTCTTTTCGGTCCTTTCGCGGCGCGGACTAAATAAATACCCGGCCACATTGATGATGTTCTACGTGATGACTTTCGGCTGGCTGTTCTCTTCCGTTCTGTTTTTTGCGCAGGGCGGACTGAGCCAGATCGGACACATCCCCTGGGATGGCTGGGCGGGCATCGCCTTTTTAGGGATTTTCTGCTCCGGCCTGGCATACATCTTCTGGTACGACGCCTTACAGGCGCTGCCGGTGGCGCAGACGGGGGCATTCCTATACATCGAGCCGGTGGTCACGGTCATCGTCGCTGCGCTCATCCTGGGGGAGAGCCTGTACCTTGTCACACTGCTGGGCGGCGTGTTGATTCTGGCGGGGGTCTGGCTGGTCAACCGGAAAAAGGCGGGACGGGAAGTCAAGGGGACAATCTTTTAAAGCTGAGACGCTATTTTTTCTTGCGGACATACAGCAATTTTTCAACGCGCGCAATCGCCTTGCCTTGCGCATCCAGCACATCCACCGCAAATGCCGGCTCGATTTTCTGACCGCCATCTGCTTCCAGGCGGATTTCGGCGATGCGTTCTTGGGGAATATGAAATGTGGCTGTCACAGTGCCGCGCCCCGGCTGCAAAAACTGGATGCTGGCCGCCTTGTCCCACACGATGTAATCCGTGCCCAGGGCGCGCATCAAAATCAGCATGAACCACGGGTCACACATGGCATATAACGAGCCGCCAAAATGCGTCCCCAGGATATTGCGATTGAGAGCGGTCAGCTTCATCTCAACGCGGATCGTGTGTTCGTTAATGGTACGCGAGCGTATCCCCGCGCCGAGCAGGGGCGGATAGAAATTGATCATTCGTTCGCGAAAACGCTGCCAGCGAGTACCCATAAAATGGGTTAATGCTCCTTCTCGAACTGCGGATGCACCCGCAGGAACTCCTGAATCCTGATCTCTTCCTCCGTCAGTAGGGGAGCAATACATCGTTCCCGAAGGGAACATTGCGCCCCTACCCGCCCTCCACAATCTTGATCTCCTCTTTCTTCAACCCATACAATTGATACACCAACCGGCCAATCATCGCATCCATGGGTTCGACCTGCCGCTGCAACAGTTCCTTCGCCTGCGGTGTTCTTTGGATGTTCCTCGTCCTCCTCCCAATTGGATGGATTGGAGAGGATGTAACCGGCTTTCTGTTCGTAATCGGCTTGGCTGCGGAGGATATGTTCGTAATAATTGCGCTGCCATATTGGTGTACCATTCAACACTGGGATTTTCCACAATCGTTTGGTCACGCGCGATTTGAATTGTGCCACGATTGCGCCCAGGGATGCGGGTTTGGGTCCGCATGGCGGTAGGGGCGACCCGCCAATGCCATCCGTGACCTCGTTATGCAATCCTGCCTTGCCCGAATGTGTGACGGTTAAATCCGGGCGGGTCGCCCCTACAACGGGATCATGGAATACCAAAATGCCATGAAAATGATTCGGCATTACAACATATGCCCCCAATTCAATGTACCGGATCCGTTTGGGTAATTCCAACCATTCCCATTGGATGATTTCACCGTAACGATTCAATTTCATTTCACCGTCCACAACCTCACCAAACAGAAATTCGCGTTGATACGCAACGATCGTCACATAATACCCGCCTGTCTGTGAATAATCGTACCCTTTCAGGCGGATCGATCTTCTATGATGCTTATGGGGATCGAATCTGGTACGCTTGTCAAGCGCCACGTGGGCCGCCTTTCCTGTCCATGAGAAATCGTCGTTCGTCCTCCGTCAAAAAAGCCGCCTCCAGCGCGTTAACCTGCGCCTGGCGGATCTGTGCCCCGGTCAGCCCGGCCAGCGGAGCGGCCACGTTGTATTCGTAATGCAGGTCAATCCCGCTGATGCCCGGGTCGTCGGTGTTAATGGTGGCGCGCATGCCGTGCTCGAGGAAGGTCTTGAGCGGGTGACTGGCGTAATCGGGCACGCAGCTGGTTTGCACGTTGCTGGTGAGGCAGGACTCAATGCCGATGTAATGCCCGGCCAGATAATCCAGCAGCGCCGGGTCTTCGGAGGCGCGGATGGCGTGGCCAATGCGCTCCGCGCCCAGGTCGCGGATTGCCTGCCAGATGGACTCCGGCCCGGCGATTTCCCCGGCGTGGGCGGTGATGTGCCAGCCGGCTTCACGGGCGCGGCGGAAGTGCTCCCGGAACCATTCGGCGGGGAAGTGCGCCTCGTCCCCGGCCAGGTCGAGGGCGGTGATGCGCTCGCGCTGGCTCAGGAGCGCCTCCAATTCCTCCGCAGCGGGTTCCGGACCGTAGGTCCGGCTCAGGATGCCGATCAGGTTAACCTTCACCCCGAAGTCGCGTACACCCGCGGCGATGCCGTCCACGACTGCCTCCACGACCAGGACCGGGTCCAGTCCATTCGCCTCGGCCATGAACCAGGGGCTGAAGCGCAGTTCGATGTAATCCAGCCCGTCGTTTTTGGCGTCTCCCACGTTTTCGTACGCCACGCGGCGGCAGGCCTCCGCATCCACCAGAACTGCCATCGGCCACTGGAATTTGGCGATAAAAGCCATCACCCCCGGCTGCGGGTCCGTGACCTGGACGTGCGGGCGCAGGCTTTCCACCTCCCAGGCCGGCAGGGGGATATTGTGCTGGCGGCCCAGTTCGAGGATGGTCTGGAGCCGGATATTGCCGTCCAGGTGGCGATGCAGTTCTACGAGAGGAAGGGAGGAGTCAATCACAGATGATTGCGCTGGAAATTTTGTCAGATGTGTTGATTCGAGAAGTTCAGGCCGCTTGCAGTTTAATGAGTACGCGTTCCCTGGCCACACGCTCCAGTTCCTGGGGGTCCGGCTTCCCATCCGGGCTGAGGCTGATATTGTAGTACTTCGCGTAGCCAGGATATTGGGCAAAATAATCTGCCAGACCGGCCGCGACCTCGGTGGGTGTCTCGACGACTCACCTGCACTTGCAGCGCAGGTGCAAGTGTCGCCGCGCACCGGGAGCAGTTTCCCGGCATGGCGGTTTCTATTGAGCCTGTAATAAGTATACTGCTTTTTCGTCCGGGTTTGTGAATTAAGGGAGTGGGAAAAGTCGCCAAATCCCGAAGTATTTGAATGGACATGCAGCATTCGAGAGATTCGTGTCTATTGGATAAAGGGTTGCCCAAGCAACCTGGTGTCCCCGTACATAAGTTGTATTTCTGTCTGTGCAGTACGATATATGGGGTCAAATTCCAGGGCAGAGTCGATCCTGACTGGAGCATATGTCGTTACGAGGAGCGTTCTTTGCGACGAAGCAATCCCATGTTTTAGCGAAGAGATTCCTTCGCAAAGAACGCTCGCAATGACATATTGAGAATTGCTTACTTCTGTAGTACCCTGTAAAATCGGTTTCGGTTGTAAAATAGACTCAATGTCTGCCAAAATTAATATCCTATTCCTTGCCGCTGAGGCGGAACCATTCGTCAAAATAGGCGGCCTGGCCGATGTGGCCGGGTCGCTGCCCCTGGCGCTGCGTCTCCTGCCAGTTCAGGCCACGCGGGGTGTCACGCTCGATGTCCGGCTGGTGCTGCCGCTCCACCGCGCAGTCCGAGCCGAAGCGACCACCCTGCGCCCGGTAGCCGAGTTTTCAGTATACCGGCGTGGCGGAAACATCCCGGCACAGGTTTTTGAGATGTCATCGGGCGGAATGCCGGTCTACTTTATCAACGGCGATCCGCTCTCCAGCTCTCTTTCTGTCTACTCCTCAGACCTGGCGGCGGACCGCGAAAAATACGCTTTCTTCTCGCTCGCCGCGTTTGAGTTGGCCCGCCACCTGGGCTGGCAACCTGACATTGTCCATGCCAACGATTGGCATACTGCCCTGGCGCTCTACGCCTTGCGTACCCGCCCTGACCCGCTGCAGGCGCCTCTCCACACTGTATTCACGATTCATAACCTGCCTTACATGGGCGGTGACGGCTCGGATGTGCTGTCTGCTTACGGCCTCATGCCGCTTAACGACGATTCCCTGCCGAAGTGGGCGCAGACTCAACCGCTGCCTCTCGGGTTGTGGTCGGCGGACGTCATTGTCCCGGTCTCACCGTCCTATGCACGTGAAATCCTGACCCCCGAACTCGGCTGCGGCCTGGACCCTTATCTTAAGACCCGCACGAACAGCATGACCGGCATCCTGAACGGTATCGATGTTAATAGCTGGAACCCGGAGACAGACCAAACTCTCGCCGCGCGTTTCACTGCCGATGAACTCCCCGCCCGGGCGGTCAATAAAACTGCCCTGCAAAAAGTTCTCGAACTGAAAGAAGACGCGCAGGTCCCGCTCCTGGTGATGATCGGGCGGATTGACCAGCAAAAAGGCCTGGATATAACCTTCGAAGCCTTGCGTCAGATGTCAGACCGAAGCTGGCAGTTTGTCATTCTCGGCTCCGGTGACCCGGCGCTCGAGAATGCGGCCCGCAGCCTGCAGGCGGATTTCCCCGACCGCGCCCGGGCGGTTATCCGCTACGACGCGCCACTGGGCCGCCTCCTTTACGGCGGAGCGGATATGTTCCTGATGCCCTCGCGTTACGAACCCTGCGGTCTGGCGCAGATGATTGCCATGCGCTATGGCTGTGTCCCGGTGGTGCGCGCCACTGGCGGATTGAAAGACACAGTCCAGGAGGGCAGGACCGGCT
>JAPLGV010000235.1 GCA_026389975.1 Chloroflexota bacterium | reverse complement strand
TACGACCGCCACGGGCAGGTGAACGTGACGGGTGCCTTGCCGTCCTTCACCTTCCACCGGTACAGCACGGGGTACTTCAATTCCTTCCACCCGCTCCACGCAGTCGCCCGCGTGCCCTGTCTATCCGCCGCAGCGTATAGGGGTAGGGAGGACCGGTTGGTTACCCGGTCCCCCCTCCCTCCGAACCGGACGGGCGGTTTTCCCGCATCCGGCTCTCCAGTTGGTAGTTCACCCCGGAGGGGGTCGGCAGATCGCCGCATGGGCGGTGACGAGTGAGAATAGCCCATGGGCGGCAAAGAAGGCATTCGGCCAGCGCCGATTGTTGCATAACCACCAGCACCCGCGTTTCCGTTGGCGATGTCGTAGGATGCTCCGCAATCTGCGGCGGACCCAACCATCCACGTCCCGGAATGTGCCCTTGTTGCTGTGTTTGAAGTACCCGAACCACCCGCCCAGCGTCTTGTTGACGCCGGTGATAATCTGGCTCAGGCTGTGGCCGTTGTTACGCCGCGTCTTGTGGCGGATCGCCTCCCGGAACTTCCCGATACTCTTGGGGCTGGGCCAGTGATGGTCCCGCTCGAAGTGATAGCCCAGGAAGTCGAATCCGCCGCGTTGCGTGGCGTCCACGATTCGCGTCTTGTCCGGATGGAGCGTCAGCCCGGCTTGGGCCGTCCACTGCCCCACCTTTTCCAACGCCTCGCGGGCCTCCTGCTCACTGCGGCACAGGACCACAAAATCGTCGGCGTAGCGAATCATCCGGTATCCCAGTCGGGCCATTTCGTGATCCAGCCCGTCCAGGTAGATGTTCGACAGCAGCGGACTCAGGACCGCCCCTTGTGGGCTGCCTTCTTCGGGCGTCCACGTGGCGGCTGTGTCCATCACCTCTTGCTTGAGGTACGCCTCGATCAGTCCCAGCAACCGCCCATCGGCAACCTTCGCCTGAACTCGGTCCATCAGTCGCTTGTGGGGAATGGTGTCGAAGTAGCTTTTGAGATCCGCATCAACCACCCAGGTGTGGCCCGTCTTGAGCAGGCCGTCCACCTGACGTAGTGCGTCTTTGCATCCCCGTCCCGGGCGGAAGCCGTAGCTGTGCTCGGCGAAGTCCCGCTCGAAGATCGGTTCCAGCACGTGACGCACCGCCGCCTGCGCCACCCGGTCGCGGACCGTCGGTATCCCCAGGGGGCGAAGCTCTTTCTTGCCCGGTTTGGGGATGTACACCCGGCGAATCGCCTTGGGACGGTAACTTCCGTCCCGCAAAGATTCTTCCAGATGCCGAAGGTTCTCGTCCAGGTGGGCCTCAAACATCGCGATGGTTTGTCGATCCACTCCGGCCGTGCCCCGATTGGCTTTCACTTCCGCGAAGGCCGACCGAAGGTTCTTGGCCGAATGGACTTTGTCAATCAGGCTGAACCATACGCCTCCTTTCACGCCGTCTTCCAGCGCCGCCAACATGCGCTCCGTCCAGACCGATGGTTCCGTCCACGCCCACCGGGCGCGGAGGCATCCGGCTTGCGTAGGCCCGCTGGCCACTGTCGCCGGTGGTTGTTCCGTCGTGCTGTCCTTCACGCATCCACCTTCCTGCGCTCCCTTCGCTCCACGCCCATTACGGCGCTTCATCGCTACTACGGGCGCTCTGACTCCTTCGCCGTCCGGTTCTTCGGCCACCGAGGCGTGAACTCCGGCTCGTCACGGCGAAGGTCTCCCTGCTTCACGCACACGTCCTTGCGGATCATTCCGTCTCCAAACACCTGGCGGCCTCCTGTCGTCGCTTTCGCACGTTACCCATCAGCTCGACAGGTCTCC
>JAPLGV010000499.1 GCA_026389975.1 Chloroflexota bacterium | reverse complement strand
GCCTCGTACGCCGCAGTAAGGACGCGCTGCGACATAACCTCGTCCGCCGTCCAGCCAAACTGCATTGTGCCCAGGCAAAGCGGTGAAACATTCAGGCCGGTCAGTCCAAGAACACGGTATTCCATAAAATACCTCCTATCAATAAACCGATGACATTATTGCCAGCCACGCATGGCTTTCCCCAGAAAGTTTTGAATGGTCTTGCGCATGCGCTCTTTTTCGCCTTCGCTCACAAAAGGTTGTTTCATGAGCGACTCGTAAATTGGAACTGCCTGGTTACTGAAACCCAGTTGAGACAAGTATTGCGCCTTTTTCTCGGCCACCTCAAAGCGACAATAGTTTTGCTCGTAGGAAACGCCTTTCTCATTTCAGGCCTTTGCTTCGTCGGTGTTCCCCATTCAGTCATAAACAATTGCCAGGTTCACGCACATGTCTGCTTTATCAATCTCCGAGATGTCGCTCAAGATCAACTGGTAGAGGGCTTCCACCGCTTCCTTAAAGCGGGCTTCCTGGATAAGTTGTGAGGTCTGTTGGAACCGTTGAACATATTCTTGATATTGCATGAGTTGCTCCAATTCGTTAATTTTACTCTAATTATCAAGATATTGCTCCACAGGCAACTCTGCGCTATAATCCACTCACAATAAGGAGTGATCCCATGGCTGAACAAACCGCACGCACGCATAAACCATTTGAAGGTAAGATTTCCGAAGAGACCCGTCAGCATTTCCGAGCTGCCCGAGAAGAGTTCCACAAGAGCATTGAAGGGATGCTCCCGCCGGAGTTTGCCGAGCACCACCGCAAGGCCCGCAAAGAAATGCTCCTGGCCTGGCGCAGCATAATTGACGCCTCGCTGGAACGGATGGAAGAGCCGAAGAAAAAAGCTTAACGAACAATCCAGACCGCCCCGTTGCAAACGGGGTGGTTCTTTCTCTTAAGGGTGCAACCGCCGCGAGCCTGCCCGGCTAAAAAAAGCCGTCCAAATCAGGGCCAATCCCGAACATCCGAACAGGATATAAGCCAGAAGTTCTTTTCCATCAGCGTAGAGCATAATGCTGCCAAGAAAAAGAGCGGCAAAAATGACACTACCGGTCAACCGGTTGATAGCCTTTTCCAGGAAACCCATCTGGCGGCTGACTGCAGGCACCTGGACAGTCAAATCGCCGCGTTCCATCTGGCTCAGTACCCGTCCCGCCTGGGATGGCAGGGCGATCAATTCTCTCAAGACAATCCCCAATTCGTCCAACCAGACCCGCCAGTTAGACCCAGCTTCCTGAGAGACCAGCTTGGACGCATAGGGTGCAAGCTGATTCCACAGGTTGAAATCCGAGTAGAGGCCGGTACACATCCCGGACAAAATGGCCACCGTCCGTCCCAACATCAGTAAGTTTTGAGGAAGCTGGAACGGCAGGTTGTACATTAACTCGCGAAATTGGTCCGCAAACCGGAACATCTCCGCATGGCTTATCCCGCGCAATTCACTCATGGACTTACCCCAGAACAGCTCAAAAACCTGGGATTCAGCCCGTTCAATTAACTTCAAGTCAGCACCCGGCAACAATATATCCAATGTCTGGTAAGCACGAACCATGCGGGTGGCGTCACGTGTCCCCACGCTTATCAGGAGTTCTTGAAGCCCAGCGCGCAAGTTATCGGGGACGCGCCCCACCATGCCGAAGTCCACGAAAGTGAGCCGCCAGGCCGGTTTCTCGTTTTCCATTTGGCCGGGCAACGGCGTTACGAACAGGTTACCGGGGTGCGGGTCCGCGTGAAAGAAACCGTCCTCGAAAATCTGCTTGAGGTAGATGCCCAGCAACTCATTCGCCACCTCGGACCGGTCAATGCCCGCAGCGGTGATGGCATCATAATCGGTAATTTTGATGGCGAACACATCTTCCAGCGTCAGCACACGGCGCGTGGTGTGACTCCAAACAACGCGCGGCACGTGGACGCGGGGTACATCTTTAAAGTTTTCGGTAAAAATCCCGGCATTTCGGCCCTCGGCGAGGTAGTCCACTTCTTCGCGAATGGCTGTAGAGAATTCTCCCACCAGGGCGGATACGTCAACCCGCCTGGCAATGGGAGGGTACTTCTCTAACCAGCCTCCCACCTGCCGCAATGCAGATAAATCCACTTCGATCAATTGGTCAATGAAGGGGCGCTGGATTTTTACGACAACGTCACAATAATCCTCTTTTGCATCTTCCACACACAGACGGGCGCGGTGTACCTGCCCAAGCGAGGCCGCTGCCAGGGGCGTTTCGTCAAACGACTCGAATTTCTCTTTCAGGGGAGCGCCAAGATCGGTCTCTGCTTCACGGCGGATATCTTCAAATTTCTCCGGAGGCACCTCGTCCTGTAAACCAGACAACTCCCCGGTGATTTCCGGCGGAAGGACATCCAACCGGGATGACAGGAATTGACCGACCTTGATCATCACTCCGCCCATCCGGATTGCCAGGCTGCGGAATTGCACCGCGACGCGCCGGTAGCGATTGGAACGCGTCTTCCCAATAAATAAAACCAAGTGTGGCACGCGCAAAAAAAGCCATGATGCGCCAGTAACGGGCGCGCAGTTGAGAAGCTTTCATCTAACCTCCAAATCAACAACCCCGATTGTATCACCAAGCCTAAAACGTCTTTCCGCGTGGTGCCCCGATTTACTGCTTCTTGCATAAATCTCTGAACTTGCTATTATCGAATCGCGAGCAATTCTTGGAATGTTGATTCAGATATTTACGTGGTAGTCCCGGTTCCAGTACGGGACGCAGTACCCTGTAATTTTTCAACCTGGCGTTTTCCGGTGTCAAAAAACTTTGACAAATCTCTCTGCACCTGCTATACTGACTTCGCCTTGATAGAATATCACATTTGTGCACTATCTTTTAAAAAGTAAACTTTTACTGCCTCCGGGCAGTTGGCAAACTCACAATTTACCTGTTCCCCTAACCCCTGCAAAATGCAAGGGGCGTTTTGTGTTTTATTTACTGCCTCTTGCATAAATAGGTGGACTGTTTAGTGCGTTTTTCCCTGGCAAAAACAGGGTTTCGCTTCGGCGATTGACGCAGTACTCAGTAAAACGGGCGGGTATATAAACAAAGGATATAACATGAGTAAAGAACAAAAACTACGTATCATTCCGATCGGTGGCCTGGGCGAAGTAGGCAAAAACATGATGGCCTACGAGTACGGCGGCCGCATCCTGGTGGTGGACGCCGGGCTGATGTTCCCCGATAACGATATGCTGGGGGTGGACTACATCATCCCTGACTTCCAGTACATACGCGACAATGCCAAGCGTGTGGACGGGATTATCATCACCCACGGACATGAAGACCATATCGGTGCCATCCAACACCTGCTGGCAGTTGTACCGGCACCGGTCTACGCCACTCCCCTAACCCGAGGCCTGATCGAGGTCAAACTGGCGCGTAACGGCCTTTCGAACAAGGCCGAATTGCGGACGGTGCAGGCCGGTGAAACGGTCCGGATTGGCCCATTCCAGGTCGAGACCTTCCATGTCTGCCACTCCATCCCGGATGCCATCGGCCTGGGCATCACCACCCCCGCCGGGCTGATCGTCCACACCGGCGATTTCAAGTTTGACCAGACCCCGGTGGATAACTGGCCGACAGACTTTGCCAAACTGGCCGAGTTTTCAGCGCGCGGAGTGGCCGTCTTGCTGGGTGATTCGACCAACGCCGAGCGCCCCGGCTGGACACCCTCCGAGCGAGTGATCGGCCCGGCATTCGACGAGGTTTTTCTTTCCGCCCCCGGTCGCATCATCATCGCGACCTTCGCTTCGCTCATCGCCCGGATGCAGCAGGTGGCCGACGCAGCTGTGCGAAATGGTCGCAAAATGGCCTTCGTGGGGACGAGCATGGTGGATAACGCCAAGATCGCCCAGAAGATGGGCTACCTGGATATACCCGAAAAGACTCTGGTCAGTCTGGAAGAAGCCCTGCACCTGCCGGATAAAGATGTGGTGTTGATGTGCACCGGTTCGCAAGGCGAACCGTCGTCCATTATCGGGCGACTCGCCACCGGCACCAACCGTCAATTCGACGTGGAGGCCGGCGATACGATCGTGCTCTCATCCCATCCCATCCCCGGCAACGAGGAGGCCATTAGCAAGACGATCAACCGTCTCATGCGGCGAGGAGGCCATTAGCAAGACGATCAACCGTCTCATGCGGCGCGGCGCGGAGGTGGTCCATGAGGCAATCTCACCGGTACATGTTTCAGGTCACGCCAGTTCGGAGGAACAGAAACTCCTGCTCAACCTGGTGCGGCCCACGTTCTTCATGACCATCCACGGCGAACTGCACCATTTGAGACGCCACGCCACCCTGGCAAAACAAGTCGGCATCCCGGCGGAGAATCTCGTCGTTGTCGAAAATGGACAGGTGGTGGAACTCGCCGATGGCAAACTCTCGTTAGCTGAACGCATGCCTGGCGGCTACATTTTCGTCGAAGGCGAAAGCGTGGGCGAAATTGACCTGGATGTGATGCGCGAGCGCGAGCAACTGGCCCGCTCCGGTATTGTTCTCATTACCGCAACACTGGATAAATACTCCAACCGCTTATTGAAAGATCCCGAGGTCATCACGCGCGGCTTCATCTCCCCCGAAGATGCCGAGACGCTCGTCCCGGCTGTCCAAAAAAAGGTTACCGACCTGGTCAATAGCGGAGGATTGGACGACGAAAAAACCATCACCGACGCAGTGCGAAGCCTGCTCCGCAACCAGACCGGCCGCCGGCCAATGATCTTTGTGGCGGTGACGAAAGCATAAATTCGAAGATGTACATCTTCTGCTCATCGGTGAGTTGATTGGCCGGTACGAGAGTCATCTCCCAGAGGTTGTCACACGTGCCGTTGTTGAAGGCATCAATCTGGCGGAGCAGGGAGGGCGTCAGGTTGAAGGTGGCATGGATGTTGGGATATTTCTGGAGGATGGTGACCATGTCCACGTAGTCTTTGGCGGCGTGGAAGCGCACCCATGGCGCACTGACTAGGCCAGTTTCTGGATCGATGGCGTTAAAGGACTGGTGCTGGCCCAGATGATGGTGAGTTACAGATCTGGCTCTACTGCCTGGGTAGGTATTACGGTTGATGTGACCTGGGTGTGCAGGCCGTGACGAGCAAAACCAGCCGAAATAGGATACTAAGGATGCGCGAAACGTTTCTCTTTATTTGCTCCTTTTACTTATTGAGTTGCATTTGGATAATCACAGTGCAGGGGAACATAGTCCTTGAAAC
>JAPLGV010000338.1 GCA_026389975.1 Chloroflexota bacterium | reverse complement strand
TCGACAGGAGCATGGAAGGTCCTGATCATCAAGCTTCCTTGGAGCCTTCCGAATTGAAGGCCATGGTGTCAGCAATAAGGAATATTGAACGGGCCATGGGAGATGGAATTAAGAAACCGTCTCCTTCAGAACTGGAAAACAAGTCTGTGGTAAGAAAGAGCATTGTCGCATTAATTGACATTTGTGCAGGAGAGGTCTTCTCTGAGAAGAACCTTACCAACAAGCGCCCGGGGAACGGGATCAGCCCAATGTTGTGGGATACTGTGCTCGGCAGGCGAGCCTCGCGAGATTTCCAGCAGGATGAACTGATAGAGATATGAAGAATTGCCATCCTGGATGGAACCATATCCAGTGCGGATTACTGAGCGTTTTCGGAACCCCACGAACTGTCGGCACAGAGAACCGTTATCCGCTGCTTCGAAAAAACCTACGGGATTGGAATCAAGAAACCTTCGTCATTGAAATTGAAAAACAAGCCTATTGCCAGAATAAGCATCGTCGCGGCCTTCCGCATTAGAAAAAGTGAAGCGTTTTCTGAAATGAATATGGCGGTCAAGTGGCCGGGACTGGGATTTTCCCCATGTGCCGGGATGAACTGATGGGGCGCAAGGCACCCAGAGACTATCGGGAAGATAACCTCATTGAACCGTAAGATTTGTGTCTTCACATCAAGCCGGGCAGAGTATGGCCTGCTTCTGGGAGTACTCCGGGAGATCAAGGCTATCGAAACACTTAAGTTGCAGATTCTTGCCAGTGGCACGCACCTGTCGCCT
The DNA here is from genome assembly GCA_026389975.1 of Chloroflexota bacterium. Lineage (GTDB taxonomy): Bacteria > Chloroflexota > Anaerolineae > Anaerolineales > Villigracilaceae > UBA877. The sequence continues at coordinate 1,424 of JAPLGV010000338.1, read as the reverse complement.
GAGTTCGGCATGACCATCCAGGAGATTCGAGCCGATGGGTTCGATCCGGATGAGGCTGTGGAAACACTATTGTCCAGTGATACCCCATCGGCCATCTGTAAATCCATGGGACTTGCCATGATCGGCTACGGCGAAGCTATCGAGAGGTTGCGGCCTGACATAGTTGTGTTGCTTGGTGACCGATTTGAAACCTTTTGCATGGCTGCTGCGGCCCAGGTCTGCCGCGTCCCGGTTGCCCATATTCATGGTGGGGAAACTACCCATGGCGCCATTGACGAAGCATTTCGCCATTCCATCACCAAAATGTCCCACCTGCACTTTGCCAGTTGCGAGGCTTATCGCCAACGCATCATCCAATTGGGTGAATCTCCGGATCGGGTGTTTAATGTCGGGGCGCTGGGGGTTGAAAACATCCGGCGTACGCCGCTTATGGATCGCGGCGAACTGGCGGAATCTATCGGATTCAGCCTTGAAAAACCCTATTTTATAGTGACCTTTCATCCAGTTACCCTGGAGCAATCCACCGCTGGCTTTCAATTTCATGCCTTGCTGGAGGCGCTGGATGCCTTTCCGGAACTCAACGTGATCTTTACCAAAACCAATGCCGACACTGACGGCCGGGTTATCAACCGGCTGATCGACGACTATGCCGAAAGGCTTCCGAAGCGATGCTTGGCAGTGGCTTCTTTGGGTATGCGACGATACCTATCAGCCATGAAATTTGCCTCGGCTGTAATCGGCAACAGTTCGAGCGGAATTTTAGAGGCGCCGTCGTTTAAAGTCCCAACCGTCAATATCGGCGATCGGCAGAAAGGCCGCATACAGGCAGCCAGCATACTGAATTGTGCCCCCGATGCCCAGGCAATCCGGCAAACCATAGGCCAGGCGTTATCGTCTTCTTTTCTCGAGAGTCTCTCCGGCATATCAAATCCCTACGACCGGCCGGGGACATGTTCAGCAATTGTGGGGCAGCTTGCAAAGATGGATACCAGCAGCACCAAAAAAGCTTTCTACGATGTGAAGTTTCTCTGAGGGCAGCAAATAGCATTTTACGGGGCAATGATATTTTGCCCCCCTAATTAAGCTTAGACCATGAAACAATACTGTGTTCGTCCTGACGCCAGCCTGATCGAATGTATCCGAACCATGGATATCGCTGGAACCGGCATCGTACTTGCGGTTGACAGTGAGGGCAGGCTGATCGGCACCATATCTGACGGTGATATCCGCAGGTCATTGCTGCAAGGCTACCACCTGGATAGTCCTGTATTCCCTCATATCAACCGCAACTGTTTTTATGTGTTGCCGACTGTCCAAAGGGTGGAAGTATTGGATATCATGCAGGCTAGAAGATTCAAGCAGGTCCCAGTCGTCGATGAACAGGGTAAAGTGGTTGGACTTCATCTTCTTCATGATCTCCTCGG
>JAPLGV010000433.1 GCA_026389975.1 Chloroflexota bacterium | reverse complement strand
CCCAGCGGCACCTCCCCCAGCGACTGCCGGTACACCTCCAGCCTGTCCTCATCGAGTGGCTTTCTGATTAACCAAAAAGCCCCCAGATATGAGGGCTATGGGGCGGCTTACCGCCATAGTTCAGGCTGGGGGCAGAGGATTTGAACCCCTATCAACTGATCCAGAGTCAGCCGTCCTACCATTGGACGAGCCCCCAATTCCAGCGGGCAATATTCTACCATGCCAGATATATTCCGTCTAGGGGTGCGCGCTTTAATACCCGTTTACTGCTTCTTTCATAAATACGTAAACCTTGAACGATCAAAATACGGGTAATTTCAGCAATTTTGGTTCACATCTTTGTGCAGTACCCTGTAAGAGGATCATTGTCCCGTCAACAAATCCCGCAGTGCAGCTTCGGCAGTCTCAAACCTGAAACGGAATCCAAGTTCTTGCAGTCTCTTTGGGAGCATGTACTGTCCCTCCAGTACCAGGGTGGACATTTCACCAAGTAACAGGCGCAAAGCAAAGGCCGGGACAGGCAGCCAATAAGGGCGTCTCATCACTTTCGCCAACACACGTCCAAAGTCGGTGTTAGAGAGCGGTTCCGGCGCGGATAAGTTGAAAACGCCATGCGCCTTTTCGTTTTCCAGCAAGAAGCGGATGCCTGCCACCTCGTCGGCAGGGTGAATCCAGGGAAGGCCCTGCTTGCCATTTCCCAATGGGCCACCAGTAAATAACTTGAAGGGCAGCATCATGCGCTGCAACGCGCCTTCATCCTTGGAAAGCACTACACCAGTGCGGATAACGACCCGCCGTACGCCTAACTCTTCGACTGGTTGACTGGAGGCTTCCCACGCCCTGCAAACCTCCGCCAGGAAGCCGCGACCAGGCGCAGATTCTTCGGTCACAGGTTCATCGTCGTGCGGACCGTAGAATCCAACTGCCGAGGCCTGGATTAGAACCTTCGGCCGCGGGTTGGCCTGGCGGAAGGCAGCGCTTATCGCCTTCCCGGATTCCACGCGGCTGGACAGAATCCAGGTTTTTCGTACCCCGGTCCAGGGTCCGGCCCCGAGGCTCTCCCCCGCCAGATTAACGATGGCATCCACCTGAGAAACCAGTTCTCCCCAACCGGTAGTCGTCCGGCCATCCCAGCCAACGCCCCGCGCTCCTTCGGCCAGCCGGGCCGTTTGCAGATTGCGAGTTAATATCCAGACTTGATGTCCCTCAACCAGCAAAGATTTCGTCAAAGACGATCCAATAAATCCAGTGCCACCGGCAACGATTATACGCATAGTGCGCTCCTTCCTTTCTTCAACCTGTCAGGTGTGGAGTATAATACACGCCAATTGGAGGCGCTATGAACGCGCCAGTTCTGGTACTCAACGCGAATTTTGAGCCGATCAATGTCTGTAACACCCGCCGCGCGGTTGGCCTGATCCTTTCGAGGAAAGCCGATCTGGTCATGAATGGCCGCGGCTATATTCAGACAGTTAGACAGTCTATTCCGATACCCTCCGTCATTCGCCTGGAACAGATGATTCACCGCCCGCGCTTACAGGTCAAACTGACCCACCGCGAGGTTTTTCGCCGTGACAAATACACCTGCCAGTATTGCGGACGGAGCTCCAGCGCCCTGACCGTTGACCATGTCTGGCCCAAACATCTGGGCGGCGAACATATCTGGACGAATGTGGTAGCCGCCTGTCCTTCCTGCAACCATCGCAAGGGCGGACGGCAACTGAAGGAGGTCCAGATGGCTCTGCTGCATGCCCCGAAGGAACCCCCTGCCAGTGCAACCTATATCTTCGGGCGACATCTGGAGGAAAACGTCGAATGGGAACAATTCATCCATGGATGGTAAAGAACCAGTCAAACACCCGGTGTTTAGCAACATCGGGCGTTTTGCCATTAATTAAAAATTTAATGATACAAAATCTTCCGCCAGTGTCACCGGACCTTCAAACTGCGTCCGGGCCTCGGAGAGCAGGTCGCCCGCGGCAAACTGCCCCGTCGGATATTGGATAAGATATAGCGCACCGACCTCGGCCTGCGCGGCTGCCATTCCCGCCTATGCCGCAGACGAATGTCTCGGAAGTAGACCGGAAGCCCCCTGGATAAGCACATCCGCTCCGTCAGCCAGGTGTAGCACCTGGGGGCAGGGCTCGGTATCGCAGGAATAGGCCAGCACCTGCTTGAATTTAAGAAACTCAATCCGCAAACCGATGGATGGGATAAAATGCTGCACCGGTACAGCAAGTATATGGAATTCTTCACATTCCAAGACTGAAATCGCCGCATACCCTTCGAATATTGGCCAATGGGACGTTTGGCAACCTCGGCCAGACCGAAGTATTCCATCAATTCCCGGTTTCGTTTCTGGCGTGCTGCCGCATCCAGACGATAGACCTTTCCAAAATAATCCAGGTATTCCAGACCGGTCATGCGCAGGTATTGACCTCGTTGTTCGGTCAGCACGCCGACTGAAGCCCACACTTGTTGCGGGGATTGGACCACGTCGAACCCGGCGATGAGCGCCCGGCTCCGGGTGGGAGCCAGCACCGAGGTCAGCATACAGACGGTGGTGGTCTTCCCGGATCCCTTTTGGCCCAGGAGCGCGAACACCTGCGCGGGATAAACATCGAGACTGACGCCATCCACGGCCCAGTAATCGCCGAATTGTTTACTCAGGTCTT
>JAPLGV010000132.1 GCA_026389975.1 Chloroflexota bacterium | reverse complement strand
TGAAGCGCGCCGGTCTCCTTTCCCAAGCCCATGACGTTTGAGTACCTGCCTCACGATTATTCCCACGAGCCACGCCTGCGCGACCTGCCCCGCACGTTAGGGAATTGGCCGCGCTTGGTTCTGCTGGGACTTTTTCGTCTTTACCAGGCAAGTTTTGCCAGAACCCTGCCACCCAACACCTGCCTCTTCTACCCGTCCTGTTCGCATTATGGTTATCAGGCGGTTTACAAATACGGCGTGTTGAAGGGCGGGGCGATGGCAATCTGGCGCGTGTTACGCTGTAACCCGTTCAATCTCGGGGGCTACGACCCCGTTCATTAGGAGAGACAAGATTCCATGAAGACAAAATATCTGGTTTTAATTGGTCTGCTTTTGGCCCTGGCCGTGGTCCTGGGGGGGTGCGCCACCGGCCTGACGGCCTCTTCCTGGCCCGGAGTAACTGCTGACGCAGACAATGCCTACATTGCCGGCGGCCCGTACGTTTATGCCGTCAACCTGCAGACCGGCGCGGAAGTCTGGCGTTTCCCGGCCAAGGCTGCCACTGCCACGCCCTTCTATGCCGCGCCGAAATTGACTCCCGACGGGCAGTTGATCGTCGGCAGTTTCGACCACAAACTCTACAGTCTCAACCCGCAGAGCGGCGCTGAGAACTGGCGCTTCGAACAGGCCAAGGATCGCTGGATCGGTGGCGTGTTGATCACCAATGATACGATCTATGCAACCAATGCCGATTACAACCTGTATGCCCTGACATTCACCGGTACGCTAAAATGGGTCTCTCCTTTCCAGGCGGACCAGGCGATCTGGGGCAGCCCGGTTTCGGATGGCACGAACGTCTATTTTGGCACACTGGGACGGCGAGTCTACGCGGTGAATGCCCAAACCGGCAGGCAGACCTGGGTGCAGACTGTGGACGGAGGCATCCTCGGTTCGCCGGTGCTGGGGCCAAACAACAGCCTCTACGTCGGCACGTATGGCGGAGTGCTGGTCTCGTTGAACACGCGCAATGGCGAGATCATCCAACAGGAAACGGCTTCCTCCAGGATCTGGTCAGGCCCGGCGCAGGATGACACAAACATTTACGTGGGCGATGCCAATGGCATGTTTTACGCTTTTCCGATGACCGGTACAGGACAGCCCTGGACCCAGCAGTTGAACGGGACCATCGTCGGGTCTCCGCTGGTCAGTGGCAGTACCATCGTTGTCGGGACTGAGTCGGGAAATGTCTACTTCATGGACAATACCGGCCAGAACGTCCGGCCCGTTTCGGTCTCCGGGAAAATATATGCCACCCCCGCTGCTGCCGGGACCCTGGTCCTGGTTGCGCCGACCGGCGGAGATAACCTGCTCGTGGCCCTCGATCAAAACGGGGCCACCCAGTGGTCGTTCACACCGGCTAAATAAGGAATTGAACCATGTGGGAAACCATTATTATCAACCCCTTTACGAACGCATTACTGCTGATCTATAAACTGGTTGGCGGGAACTTAGGGATTGCGATTATCCTGTTCACCATCCTGATCCGCGTGATCACCCATCCACTGATGGCAGCGCAGATCAAATCCAGCACCAAGATGACGGAGTTCCAGCAGTCGAAGCAGTGGCAGGATATCCAGAAGAAGTATAAGGGTGATAAAGAAAAATTGTCTCAGGAGCAGATGAAACTGTACAAGGAACTTGGCATCAGTCCATTTGCCTCCTGCCTGCCGTCGCTTGTCCAAATGCCGCTCATCTTCGGCCTCTACCAGAGCATCATGCGTGCCCTGGCTGCCACACCCGGCCAGTTGCTTATCCTGGCCCGGGTCGTGTATCCCTACTTCCACCTTTCCGACCTCGTGCCGCTCAACAGCCAATTCCTGTGGATGAATCTGGGTCAGCCGGAGCGCGTCTACATGTTCGGGGTTGGCATCCCGCTGCTGGCCATCATCGTGGCGATCACCACCTACATCCAATCCAAAGTGACCATGATGCCCTCCACCAACCCGAACGACCAGGGTGCCACGATGAACAAAATGATGGCGCTCTACATGCCGCTCCTGCTGGGATATTTTGCCCTGACCTTTGCCTCCGGTCTGTCCATTTACTTCGTCACTGGTAACCTGGTCGGCATTGCGCAGTATGCCCTGCTGGGTAAAGTTAATTGGCGTGCTTTAATACCAGGTTATAAACCTGAACCGACAACACTGGCGAGGAACAAATGAACGAACGCACTACACTCGAAAAAATCGCTCCAACGGTTGAAGAAGCCATCGCGGAAGGATTGACCGAACTCGGTCTGACCGCTGAGTCTGTGGATGTGGAAGTACTGGATAATGGCAGCCGCGGACTTTTCGGAGTCGGCAGCCGCCAGGCGCGCGTCCGCCTGACGGTTAAAACGCTCCCTTCCGGACCTGAAACCGGCGCCGAAAAACCGGAAACAACCCGGGTGAAAGCCTCTTCCCGGTTGGACGAAGTTGCATCGGTGGAAGCCTCGGAAGATGCTTTCAGCGTACTGGACGACAACCTCCTGTTCATTTCGCGCCAGACCGTGGCCGAACTGCTGGAAATGATGAAAGTGCCAGCGCAAATCGAAGTCCGCTACGGCGAACCTGACGAGGAAGGCCAGCACCCTGTTTTGGTAGACGTTCAGGGCGATGACCTGGGTGTGCTGATTGGACGTCGGGCCGAAATCCTGAATGCCTTGCAATACATTGTCAATTTGATCGTCAGCAAGCAGGTGGAGCACTGGGTGCAGGTAAACATTGATGTGCAGGGTTACCGGGCACGTCACGAACGCCAGTTGCGCCAGATGGCGCAGCGCATGGCCGACCAGGCCATGAAGGCCGGCCGCCGTCAGGTACTCGAACCGATGTCTGCCAGTGACCGCCGCATCATTCACCTGGAACTGCGCGACCATCCCAGCG
>JAPLGV010000493.1 GCA_026389975.1 Chloroflexota bacterium | reverse complement strand
GACGTACACAAAGGATAAATGATAAAGGCTTTTCCTTCGTGCCCACCTGCCCCCGGTCTTTGGGGGTTCGTGACCTTTGTGTTTAGATGGTTTTTGCAGTAGAGTCACATATTCAAGCCCAGCCGCCAGAACGTGGAATCGAAAGGAACGCCCGTCACTTCGATGGCGGACTGCGCCTGAGCCGGTTTTGCAAAACCGAGCAGGATGCCAAGGCTGAGAAAGAGTGTGGGAATGCAGCGCATATTACCTCCCGAGGAAGTAAAGCAGCGGAGTCAACGTGAGCGGACTCAGAATGGTGCTGACGAAGACGATGGCTGTCACCAGGGATGTGTCAAGTTGGTACTCGTTGGCCAGGATGGTCGTCATCACTGCTGAGGGCATCCCGGCCTCGGTAATTCCAACCTTGCGGGGGGTGCTGTTCAAGCCAAAGATGGCGGCCATCGCCAACCCGATAACCGGGCCGACCAGCAGGCGGCAAACCACCGGGACGCTCAGGGCGCGCAGATTGTGCGTCCACTCCACTTTCCGCAATTCTAACCCAAGCAGAATGAGCATGGCAGGGATAGCCCCGCCGGCTGTCAGTTCCACCGTCTTCTGGATGGGAGCGGGCAAAGTCCAGCCGGTGCGAATGAATAGTACTGCTAGAATAATGGCATAAATCGCGGGGACTTTCAAGAGGCCCAGCAGAGCCTCCTGCAGGCGCAGGTGGCCAAGTGAGGCGATCAACACACCCAGGGTGTAGAGCAGCAGGGAGTTCGTTACAAAGTAAATGCTGGCGTACGCCAGAGCCTCCTGCCCGAAAGCAAAGGAGATGAGCGGCAGGCCATAGTTGCCGTTGTTGGCAAACAAGCTGGTGAGAACCACGACGGTCAGCAGGGTGCGTTCCAGGCGAAGCAACTTGCCAAGCACGAAAGCGATCCCGGCGATGATCAACATGACCGAGGCGGAGTAGCCCATCATCAGGACCATGCTTTCCACAGCTAACTTGCTGCTGGTCAGCAAATTGAAGATCAGCACCGGGCTGAGGATATAAAAAATAACCCGCCCCAGCGGGCGCGAGTCAAGTTTGAGCGTTCTACCTAAGGCAAAGCCTGCGCCGCTAAGCAGCAGGATAGGCAGGAGGTTGTTGACGAAAACGTTCAGTAACGGCATAAGGGTTATGAGATATTGGGCGCTAGCGATCCTGATAGCTGTTGAACCGCCGACCGAATAAAACCGGTTTTACTCTTTCTCGTCCGGTTCTTCCTCGACGAAATCCACTTCCGGGTCAACATCGAACAAGGAGAAGCTTCCCATATCCTCGGTGAAGGTCAGGGCATCCAGCGCTTCTTCGATGAGGTCGGCTTCTTCGTCGTCTTCTTCGATCTCAAGCAATTCTTCCAGTTTGGCTCGGACGCCTTCTCCGCCAATCTTGGAGAGTGCCCCGATAAGTTCACTGCGCACTTCCGGCTCATCCTCGTCTTCGAGGATGTCGAGCAGAACAGGGCGGGCAGATTCAAGTTCCAATTCTCCGGCGGCGTGGATGGCCTCGGAACGGATATCTTTGCTGGGGGAGCGTAACTGCGAAAGCACCCGTTTTCTCCAGCGGTCGTCACAAGAGCGACCCATGGCCAACAGGGCGCTGACCATCCAATCGGGGTCTTTCTCGCGGTAAGCGGCTTCGATGAGCGGAACAATCTCTGCGCGCCCCGAATATCCCAGTGACTCCAGTGCCCGTCGGCGGACAAGGGTCTCTTTGGTGGAAGTGGTCGCCGCGAGCAATTGGTCTGCAATCTTGTTGTGGACTTCCGCCGGGATTTTGTCCAGTTCGCCCAGGTACACAAATTGACCCAGGGCATTCGCGGCGGCAGCCCGCACTTCAACATCCTCGTCATTGTTCAGAATATTGAGATAACCCGGAACGAGTTTCGGGTCGTCGCATTCGCACAGCAGACGGATAGCCCGGGCACGGACTTGTGGGTCGGTATCGGCGAGCAGGGAGCGCGCCGAGTCGTCGAAGGAGGTCAGCGTGTCCGCTTCGGCCAGGTCTTCCAGGTCTTCGAGCAGGGTGTGTTTGCGGCGCGGCGAGACTTGCGGCAAGGCTTTAATCAACTTCTTCAAATCAACAGGCTCCAGGTCCGAAAAACGGTGCAAATAACGCGCCGGGAAGGGTTGCTCTCATCGAGCAGGGCGTCCACAACGGTCAGAAAAGGTGCATTCTGAGTCATACGTTTTTTATCTTTCTGTATCAGGGTAAGGTGAAGTTCACCGGACTTATGATGTCTTTTATATAAAAGAAGCCGAGCAGGGTGATCAGGATGATGAAACCGATTCCGTTGATCATGTTCTGGTATTTAGCCGGGATGCGGCGGCGCAGGATGATTTCGGGCAGGGTCATGAAAATGCGCCCGCCGTCCAGCGCCGGGATGGGCAGCAGGTTAACCACGGCGATGGTGACGGTCAATGAGATGATGGTCAGCAGGGTGTAGTTGGTCGGTTTGGTGGAAGTCCCGCCGGTTGAAGTTGTTTGGCGGCTGGAAACATCACGGGCCACAGCTTGCTGGAATAAGTTCCAGACGCTGCGCGGACCGCCGATCTGGGCAGACTGCGGAGAAATCGTCCCGGCGATGATGCGGCCGGGCAGAGCTAGAAGGCTGTTTACGTCCCAACCAGTGGCGGAAAAGGCTGCCGGGATGGTCTCAAACCAGGACTTGGCCGGGAGAAGCGGCTGGCCGATGCCGACACCCATCGGCCCCTGGTAAGATGGATAGACGGAGCGCGGCGTGACGGTGATTTCCAGCACCTTGCCATCGCGCAAGATGACCAGCGGGAGCGGCAGGTCAAGGTAGTTGTGGGTGATCTCGGTCAGCCGATTGTAACTATTAACGTGCAATCCACCCGCGGCCAGCACCACATCGCCCAACTGTAACCCGGCCTGTTCTGCCGGTGAAGGGGAGTCAATGATGGCAATAACGGTAGTATGGCTGTCGGGGATGCCGATCTGGCTGAAGAAGATGGTGTAGACCATAACCGCTGTCAACAAGTTCATGCTGGCCCCGGCCAGAAGCACGGCAATGCGCTTCCAGGGGTTGGCGGCAGCCATCCCGCCCGGCGCGTCCGGGTCGTCTGCCCCTTTAATTTTGTTAAAACCACCCAGCGGAATCCAGTTCAGGGTGAACTCAGTGCCAGGCCTGACTTCATTGAGAATTCCACTCAAATGGATTTCGCCGGGTTGCAGGGGATTGGGTTTTAATTTCGCGTCTTCACCCGTGGGGGGTACAGAAGACGGAACAGAAGATGGTTCATGCTCCGAAACCGGATCGGGCCGGTATTGTCCGTCTTCTGCGGCCGTAAAATCTATGGAACGTAGCACGAGCTTACCGCGGATGGAAACGGCAACGGCATTTACCGGGCGATGGATGGACAGCTTGTGATCGAATGGCAGGTCGAAATTAATCGGGATAACCAGGCGTTCCTTCCCGATAAGGATTGATCCTTTGCCGCGCCAGAGCCGTAACAGACGCGGTGGAAAGCCGATGCCAAATTCTTCAACTTCGATATTCAGCAGCCGGGCGACGATAAAGTGCCCCAGTTCGTGGAGCAAGATGATTCCGGCGAAGACCAGCACGAAGATGATCCCGCCGAGTAGACCTATAAGCATGTGTAAACCTCGTCAACAATAAACTTCGCCTCCTGCGAGGCGGTCAGGCTGATTATATCCGTTTTGGGTTTTGTCTGCTACGATCTGTGCGGCTTCTATTATTGAGTCCACTGCAAAAAGGTCTTTAACACGAAGGACACGACGTACACAAAGGATAAGTGATAAAGGCTTTTACTTCGTGCCCACCTGCCCCCGGTCTTTGGGGGTTCGTGACCTTTGTGTTTAGATGGTTTTTGCAGTAGAGTCATTATTCAAATCTCATGAGGATTGGTGGATGGATTTTTCACCAACCTGGCCGGTCCCCCGACTTTTGCCAGACGCACTTCCCGGACCCCGGGGAGGCTTCCCACCAGTTTGGCCGTTTCCTCCGCCGCAGCCCCGGTGCAGATCACATGGACGTTCGGCCCTGCGTCAATTGTGTAGCAGACCAGCAGTCCCTTTGCCCGCGCAGCCCGCACGGCCTGCATAACAGCCAATGTGGCGGGCTGCCAGTAGAACAGCGGCGGACGCGATGTCATCATCACGGCATGCATCAGGTTGGAATCTGCTTCCACGATTTCGGCAAAGGCCGCGAAGTCACGGTTCAAGATGGCATGCCGGCAGATGTCAAGGCGGCGCGGGGCGTCGTCCACGCGGGCGGACTGGAGCGGGGATGTCCCGGCCATGGCATGACCTTCGGTGGAACCGGTCGGTTTATGATCGGTGCTGATCACCGCGATGCAGTCGGCCAGGTCCCAGTGTTCGGGCGGGGCAATGGAGACGGCATAGGAATCGGCGTCGCCGGTCCCGGCAGCCCACTCGACGAATCCGCCCGGGATGGAGCGGCAGGCCGAGCCGGAACCGCGGCGTGCCAGGCGTGAAAGCGCGGCAAGATCGAGGCGGTGCCCTCCCGGAAGGACACCGGGACGGTGTCCCGGCAGGGCACCGGGATGGTATGAGCTTGTCGCATCGTCCCCGCAGGGGGAAGGATCCAACCCGGCTGCTTTTGTGGCGGCCAGGGCCAGCGCGGCAAAAGCCGATGCAGACGAGGCAATCCCGGTCCCGATTGGGAAGTTGTTTTCGCTCTCCACCCAGGCGAAGTGGTGGATGCCGGCCAGCGCACGCACCTCGTCCAACATCTTGCTGACACGAGCGTGCGCCGCGCCTCGGGCGATTTTCCCGTTAATTTTTACATCGTCCGCCGGGAGAAACGCGTCAAAATGGACAGTGGTGCGCGTTTCCAACCCATCCAGGTTCATGGAAATCGAGCCATTCGCTGGCAGGCGCAGGGCATCGTTGCGGTTTCCCCAATATTTTATAAAGGCAATGTTCGGGTTTGCCAGGGCTGTGAAAGGGTACATAAGCAGAGTTTATCACATTTGCATGGGCGCATAAAAAAACTCTCCCATTGGATTAACCTGGCGGGAGAGTCTGCTGACGCCTATTTCTTTACCGGATGTTTCGTCGGCTTCTTGACCGGTATTACTGCCACACCCGGCTCCGGCTTCTTGCTTGAATCCCGGTACGCAATCCAGGCGGCTCTTGAGCAGGTTCGATCTTCGGATGTATTTATTTCATGAAATACTTCTGGGCGCTATTGTGATCACAACTGCGCCGACCAGTTGACCGTTCCGCAGGCGTGTCAACGCTTCCCCGGTCTGTTCCAGCGGGAAGGTCGTCACATCCGTTTTTACCGGCACTTGCGGGGCCAGCGCCAGGAATTCCTCGCCGTCACGGCGGGTGAGATTGGCAACCGAGCGGATGATGCGCTCATTCCACAAGGATTTGTAGGGGAAGGCGGGGATGTCGCTCATGTGGAT
>JAPLGV010000230.1 GCA_026389975.1 Chloroflexota bacterium | reverse complement strand
GGACCCGCATGTCCGGTGGTGTGAGAGGAGGGCGCTAGCCCCGCCCTCCTACTCGAATAGCATTACCGCCCGACATTTGCATTACGCGCGCAAATCTTTTGGAACCGCGAAGAAAGGACACTTGCACCTGCGCTGCACACCTGCCCTGGCGGGCGGTGCCAGGGAGTGCAGGTGAGAACGCCAAATGGGGGAATTACCTTAAAAACCTCGTATTTATTCGTGTCCTTCGTGGAAAAAGATTTTTCCATCTTCGCGATCTTCGCCTCTCGTGTCCCCGTTCTTTGGGGATCGCGGTGAATCTTTTGGTTGCGGCTGGAAGCCGCGCTATGGTTTCCTTTTGAAAACAAAAATCCCGCCAGAGGCGGGAATCTTACCCCGCCAGAGGCGGGAATCTTAAATAAAGTACGAACGCCTGGGTGAGGGGGGCACCCAAGCATTCGCGCCTATAGTTTACAAGAGATTCAAAATATTTGCAAGGTTTATTTGATTAGAATTTTCTTAAAAGTTTCATCAGGGAGTGCCCCAGGCAGAATCTGTTCCGAACCACACCCCTCCCTGAAATCAGGGGAAATGTGAAATTTATGGCACCATTTCCTCGATCCAATGCACCCAGCCCAGGGGGGATTCCTGGAGTGCGTTAAATAGGCGCTTATCGGCAGTCCAAAAGCTACATTCCAGCGACTGTGCAAGTACAAGGTAGTAACTGTCATAAGCCGAGGCGCGTTTGAGCCGTAAGGTCCAATTAAAAGCGGCAAGGTTTTGTTCAGCATCCGCGACAAACAGGCGCACACCCAAAGTATCCAGTTCCCCAAGCGCCTGTTGCGCCTCTGTTTCCGTGATCGCACCAAAATGTACCGACTTGGCGATGGCAGAAGTAGTTTCATACGCCCAGAGCGCTGGTGCAGCAGGTTGAACTTCGATGAAGGTTTGTACAAGTCCAAGGCAATGAGTCTGGAGCGGGTTGGGTAGAACAGCTTTTACCGCTACACTTGCGTCGATTACGACCAGACTGTCGATCATCGCAACTCCAGATCCTCGCGGGAGGCTTCCAGGATGGCATCCACATCCACTGGTTTGCCGCGGCGCTTTTCGATCCTGCTGGATAACGCCCGGTTATCGGCCAGCCATTTTTGAATATCGGAGGCGCGACCCTCGCTTTTGAGCAGATGTTCGTAATCCTGCATGCTGACCAGCGCGGCCTTGGGTTTACCGCGGGAAGTGAGAATGATGCGCTCGCCTGCATAAGTGACACGGTTGACAAGTTCAGAGATGTCACGTTTGATCTGCCCAATACTTACACGGGTATTGTTCATAGGATAGCTCCTTGTTGTAATATCAGGATATTGCAATATTACACCTGATGTTTATTATTGACAAGTTAAAAAAGATCGATTCTAGTTTCCCCCTCTGTTCAAAACGCAAACCAGCCAGAAATTCCTCAAGATTCGAAAAGCCTTGCGAAGGTTTTAAACCTTCGCAAGGCTTAATTTGTGCCCCAGGCGGGAATTGAACCCACAACCTTAGCCTTAGGAGTGCTCTGCTCTGTCCGTTGAGCTACTGGGGCAATAAAGGAATTATACCAAATTCTTGCCTTTCCACTTATCCGTTGCTATACTAGGGCATGGCGTGAAAACCTAAACCAAAATCCTGTAATGAGTCCACTGCAAAAAGGTCTTTAACACGAAGGACACGACCTACACAAAGGCTAAGTGATGAAGGCTTTTCCTTCGTGTCCACCTGCCCCCGGTCTTTTGGGGTTCGTGACCTTTTGTGTTTGGATGGTTTTTGCAGTAGAGTCTGTAATTGAAGAGCAATTCGACACAGGTGAGTTTACGGGTTTAAGCGCGGAGCAGAGCCTATGGAACCACAAAAGTTCGGACGCTACGAGATCAAGGCCGAGATCGGCCGCGGTGGCATGGCCACCGTCTACCATGCCTACGACCCGCGCTTCGAGCGCGAGGTGGCGCTCAAGGTCCTGCCGCGCGAGATGCTTCACGATCCGCAGTTCCGCACCCGCTTCGAGCGCGAGGCCAAGACCATTGCCATGCTCGAACACCCGGCCATTGTGCCGGTCTATGACTTCGGCGAGGAGGACGGCCAGCCTTATTTTGTCATGCGCTACATGACCGGCGGCTCGCTCACTGAGCGGATGAAGCATGCAGCGATGACCATCCAGGAAGTGGCCCACCTCTTCGGGCGTCTTGCTCCTGCCCTGGATGAGGCCCACGCCAAAGGCATCATCCACCGCGACCTGAAACCTGGCAACATTCTCTTCGACCAGTACGGTGAACCTTACATCTCCGATTTTGGCATTGCCAAAATCGCCGCCTCGCAGGCCAACGTCACCGGCAGCGCCATCCTGGGCACCCCTGCCTACATGTCGCCGGAACAGGCCCAGGGCGAGGGTATAGACGGGCGCTCCGACATCTACGGTCTGGGTGTTATTATGTTTGAATTGCTGACCGGCCAGCAGCCCTACCACGGCGACACACCCATGAGCGTGGTCATCAAGCACATCACCGACCCCGTCCCGCATATCCTGGATGTAAAGCCTGATCTGCCGCCCGCCATCGAAGCCGTCATCGAGAAGGCCATGGCAAAGGATCGCGACGAACGTTTCCCGACGGTCAAAGCCCTGACCGACGCGTTGAACGCGGTCGCACGCGGTGAAACTCCGGACCTGGAAAATATTGACAAAACACTCGTCGCCTCGTCCAAGACTGCCACACCCAAACGCTCCGTACCCGAACCCAAGACCATGCTGGCAAAACGGGGGCAGGCACCCGCTCCCGTCCCCGCCGTGCCCCGTGCTGGAACCGGGACTACCACGTCGCGCAAAAAAACTGGCCTGTGGATCGGGCTGGGAGGCGTCGCCCTGCTCGTGTGTGTTGCGGTTGTCACCGGAGGAGTCATCCTGTTAAAGGATAAGATCCCGTTCCTGGCTGCCCCCACACCAACCGAAGGTCCCCCGATTGTGCGCATCACAGATACCCTGGAAGTCCGCCAGCCGACGAGCACGGACATCCCTGGCGCACTCCATCTGCCGGCCGCCAGCCTGCAGGCTCCCACTCCCACTCTCACCCTCGCCCCCACCCTCGCTCCCAGCCCCACACCGACCGTGCCAGGGTTGCCACGCATCGGTGGTGCAGATTTGATTGCCTTCTTGAGCAATAACGACATCTGGGTGATGGGCGTGGATGGCAGCAACCCGGCCCAGATCACAAATGACGGTGCGGGGAAAAATGACCTGCAATGGTCGCCGGATGGGCAAAGCCTGTTCTATATCAGCGGCAAGTGCATCCAGTCTGTCACCGTGCCGGGAGGGGCAGGTACACAGATCACATGCTTCAACGCGGCCGATTATCTGGAGGCTTTTGAGATTTCTCCGGACGGTACGCAGGTGGCCATCAGCCTGAACCGCATATTATATGGTGTGCCCTTTGATTTGACCGCAATTTCAAATGCCCGCACCTGGTCGCAGTTACAGAACTTGCAAGGCATTTTCACGTATAACTTGCTCCAAAACCAGGCTCCCCCCAAGGGTGTGCGCTGGTCGAATGACGGGACAAAGATTGCTGTAAACACCAACAGCGTGGAGGCCGGTCGCCGGGTGGATCTGATAAGCATTTTCGATATCAGCACCTTCGACAGCACCGCTTCCCTGGCGCGGGATAGCTTCCCCGCCTCCCGCTTTGTGATGACCGGTTACAGTGCTCGCCCGAGCATTCCAACCTTCGACTGGGATGGCGATACGTTATTTGTGCTCAACAGCATTTTCCGCTATGAAATGGGCTATTTGTACGCGTACAACACGGAGACGAAACGCGGCGAAAACCTCGACCCGCTCAAAACCCTCTGCTGCTACACCGCAGCCCGCTTCAGCCCCGATGGATCATTCCTTCTGTTCGCCTACCAGAATCCCAACGACGGCCCAAATGCCAAAACGCAGTTGTATTACATTTCGTACGGAAGTATCGGCACCGGCGCTACCTATACACCCCTGACCCTGCCGGACGGCTTCTTCAGCGCCCCTAACGACCACCTCGACGCGACCTTGCGGCCGGCGAACCCATAACGAAATTCATCCCCAAGAATATACAAAACAACCTCCCTTCCTGTTATGACTCCACTGCAAAAACCATCTAAACACAAAGGTCACGAAGGGGCACGAAGGAAAAGCCTTTATCACTTATCCTTTGTTTACTTCGTGTCCTTCGTGTTAAAGACCTTTTTGCAGTAGACTCTGTTAT
>JAPLGV010000199.1 GCA_026389975.1 Chloroflexota bacterium | reverse complement strand
GGTCTGCTGACCAAGCGCCAGCACCTGACCTACTTCGCCATTACCGGCCTGTTGGCGCTGGCATGCGGTATTTTCCTGGTGTTTAACAGCGGCGGTGGCCTCACTTGGTTGCTGCTCGCGCTGGGCGCTTTCTTTGTCCTGTTCTACACATGGCCGTTGAAATATATTGCCATGGGTGAGATCGCCGTGCTGATTGTCTGGGGGCCTCTGATGGTTGGCGGTGGATACTATGTGCTGACTCATGTCTGGTCGTGGAATGTAATTTGGGCCAGTTTGCCTTACGTGCTGGGCGTGACCACGGTCATCTTCGGCAAGCATATTGACAAACTGCTGATTGACAAAGCCAAGAAGATTTTCACTCTACCGGTGCTTATTGGTGAGAAGACCGCCCGTTATGCTGTTTTGGCGATGATGGCGCTGCCATACTTGCTGGTGGTAGTGCTCATTATCACCCATTATTTCACGCCGGTGCTCCTGCTGGTTTTTGTGGCGGTTCCCACCTTCCTGAAAATGGTTCCGCAGTTCCTGAAACCAAAACCAGAGACACGCCCCGAAGGCTTTCCCGACAGGCAGGGCGGCTGGCCGCTCTACTTCGCTCCGCAGGCGTTTGTAAATACCCGCGCTTTCGGGACCTGGTTCATGTTGGGAATGATCCTGGATGTAATTATCCGGGTGGTGTTCCCCCATTTTTGGGCGATATAACCGCCGCGTTTCGGCGCAGGCAGTTTAGCGTTTGAAAAAACCGGCTTCCAATGCGCATCTGATGGCTCAGGCTTTGGGAGCCGGTTATCAAAATTGTGAGGTTGGTACAAAGGGCTGATGCGTTTATTTAAGATTGGTGTATAATGTTAAAAATTCGTTACCGGTCCATCTGACTCATAAATCATGAATGACGCCACACTTCTGCTCATTGAGGGCAGGCACGGAGACAATCCCGCCTTCACTCCCGCCCTGCGGAAAAAAGGCTTCGTTGTTGAACTGGTTTCCAGTGGCAGCGAGGCGTTAGCGCGTCTCGCAGACGGTTTTGCTCCAGAACTTTTTGTGGTCAATGCAGCCACCCTGCGGGAAAGCTGCCGGTCTCCCCATCATCCTCATCCTCGATGAGGATCGTGATGTGGAAAAAATGGACGCAGACGCCATCCTTTCACTTCCCTTCACCGCCCAAAAACTGGTCAACCGCATCCACCGTCTACTCCCCGGCGATGGTAAAAATAGCATCCATGCTGGACCGATCCGCCTGGATATCGAAAAGCGCATGGTCCGCTGCTCGGGGAAACAGGCCCGCTTGACGCCGCGTTTGGTACATTTGCTGAAAGCATTGATTGAGCATCGCGGCGAAGTTATTGAGCGCAAGGCGCTTTTTTCCCGGGTCTGGGAAACGAATTACACTGACGACACCCGCACGTTGGATGTGCATGTATCCTGGCTGCGGCAGGCCATTGAGGCCGATCCGGATGCCCCGCAATTTTTGAAAACGATCAGGGGAGTGGGATACTGGCTAGACGTGTGATTGAATTAATGACCCGTCTACGGTGACGGCCCGCACGCAGACATTTGTCGGCGCAACGGGCATTTTTATTTCTAAGGGGATTTCGGCGGAGCGGTTCGGACGCCGGGCCTGGATTGCGCTGCGGAAGATTTTTCCATCCCAGGCGGGATCAATTTCCCAGTAATCGAGAGCCGGGGGATCTTTCAATGATAAAGTTAGGTTTGAAACGACAATTGAGCAGGTAAGGGCGTTGGATGGGATTTCGGCAGTGGTTTCACGATATAACGTAAATGGTGTTCGCAATGTCTCAATTAGCCGTTCGCGTGTAGTATGGATGGCGCGCCAGGAAACATCCCCGGCCAGGAAGCGGCGGCCATGGCGGGCGGCAGCGAGAGGAAACGTTCCAGAGCCGCAAAAAAAATCGGCCACCAGGCTGCCGGGATTGGACGAAGCCAGGAGAATGCGTTCGGACAGGGCTTCGGGTTTCTGGGTCGGGTAGCCGGTGCGTTCACTGTGCATGCGAGCCACCACCGGAAAGTACCACCAATCTTCAGGGACTTTCCCGCGTTCCAAATCAGGGACTTTGCCAAACCCGGCTTTGGATGATGACGCGAATGTTTTGACCGTGTTCGGATTATATGGTACGCGCACGGCATCGGCGTTGAATGTGTAATCGTCGCCTTTGGTATAGACGAGAATGGCATCGTGCTTTCGGTTGAAGGCACGCCGGATGGGAGATGGTCCGTGATAGGTCCAGATGATTTAATTCAGCAAACGCTCACGTCCGAAAAGTTCGTCAAGCAGGAGACGGGCATAAGCATCTGCGTGCCAGTCCAAGTGCAGGTACAGGGTCCCGTGTGGAGCGAGTAGGCGGTACATCAGTGCCAAACGCGGGTAAAGGAAATCCAGGTAGGCATCCAGGTTTTCCCAGTGATCGCTGTAACCTTCGGCCATCTGCCATTCCTGCGGGCGCCGCGAATCCTCGCCGCGCCCTATGCGAGCAGGATATCGCTTATTGGTAAAAAAAGGGGGATCGGTGTAGATCAAATCCAGCCGATTTTCATATTCCGGGAGCAGGGAAGCCATGATCCGCAGGTTATCCCCCAGGAAGAGATGGCTTTCCGGTGTGGCGTCAGGATAGCCGATACCGCGCGGGTAGAACATCGAGTCAAGGCTCAGGTCGACAGGCTCGAGGTCCGGCAGCGCTTTCGAGGGCCAGGTCAGGATGGGCATTTTAGTAGTGGCTGTCTACGGCTGTCCC
>JAPLGV010000403.1 GCA_026389975.1 Chloroflexota bacterium | reverse complement strand
GGGTGGAGATTTCCAGGCTTTCTGACTTTGTGAAGCCTGCCAGTTAGCTCCGGACATGTCGTCAAATTCTAAGCTAGACTTTGTCCATTTGCACATTAACAAAATACAAGGTAAGCTATGTCTTTACTCAGCCAAGAGAAAGGACCAAACCTACCTTGCCCAGCGAATATACCACGATCCTCACATCTTTTGCAGTGCTCTATTCCCGGCGTGTGTGGCCACCTGCCAGCGGACATGATCGCAGCGCCCCCTTGCGCCCTGGTAGGATTCGGACCTGCGACCAAGCGTATTTAGGCTCTAATCCAGTTTGGCTATTATTCTACCCTGGTTTGGAGAGCAGTTGTGAACCGCTAGGTTCGAGGTTCAAATCCTCGGCGAGGAGCTTTTGACTAAATAAAACTGCCTTTAGCTTGTTAGCTAATGGCAGTTTTTTTATAAGAATATTTTCTAATAGTTCTTTTCCCCATTGAAATCACTCAATTCTTGTGGATTTCTGAAAAGCAAATAAAAATCGAACTTTTGTGATTCGCAGTTATAATGATATCTAGCCACCTGACAGTTTGATGTCATTGGTAGGAACAAAGCGGAACAGAGATAGGAAAGGCATTGGTTATTCTCCTTTGAATATAACGAAGGCCAATCTGGAAGATGCTCAGGTCGCGGCGGTCATGGCGATCGACAAGATGACGTAGACCTGAATGGATTGTGCGACCGCCAACAGAGATCAACCAGACATACAAGTAAGCCACAGCCAGGGTAAGGCGAGACAGTCGCAAGAAATCATGTAGCATCGTACTTTCCAAATCGAAACCGTGCTTTTTCAAGTCGCCGAACATTTCTTCGATCCACATTCTGCGACGGTAGTAGCGCAAGGTCATCTCACGATCGGGCAGGTTGGTGGCCAGGCACCAGGCTTCATCCTCGCCGACCTGCCAGTGGATCAACAGATTGGTCGGGTAGATGTTCTTGGCAGTCAAGTAGCCATGACCAAGCCAGTGGCTTTCACCGGCCTTGTCCACAAAGCTGCCAAAGGGTTTCCACTCACTCTGGTGGTTGAAACAGATGCATGTGCCTGATTTTTGCCGGAGAACAAAGTACCAATGCCATTGATCGAGCCATTTCAGGGCTTCCACCGAGCCAAATTCGCAGTCACCGACCAGGAAAACGACCGCACCAACCGGTAAAAGCTGCCTAACATAGTTCAACAAAGTCAATTGCTTGACTGCACCGCTGTGACCACGGACTTGCTTCACCCAGGTCCAGGCAATCGGAATAGCCCGGCTCCGATAGGCCAAACTGACCATGAGTAACTGATGTCCAAAACCAACTTTCGTGCCATCCACAATCAGACGGATCTCACCCAAGCAACTCCACTGGACATGCAACCATCGCTGTGCAATCGGCTCGTACCAATCCCTGACCCGGATGGCCGGGTTATCCAGGAAGCGGCTCAGGCGCCGGGTAAGGCTCACCAACTTCGCCGGTCCGGGAATCTTCCCGGCAATCTTGCTCAAGTGGACCGAGCGACTTTCATAAATGCCGATCATCAACCAAACAAAGTTGCGGATCTGTGTGATCCTGGCCTTCGGTTGCAATTCACAAATCTGTTGCATCCAAGTATCATAGAGGTGGTTGATCGGCATTGGGTTACTCCGTGTATAAAATGGTTCCGATAAACCTATTTTATTGGAGAACCTGTGCCGATCAACTATTCTTTTGTTAAACTGTCAGGTGGCTAGAAGATTTACATACTAGTTATTGGGAAGAATATGGGGGTGGGTACAAGAGGAATGGAAGTTTTATTGAATACGCTAAACGGTTTATTGATAGTATTATTAATGCTTGGCATTCTCGTGACCCCAAGCTAGTACCGAACATTCTAACCAAAAGTGCAACGGGAATCCATTTTTATGATAGTGTTTTGGTTATTGAAAAGTATCCCAATAATACTAAGCCTAATGTTTCAAGGACTGGCAAGAAATCTTTCTGATACTACATGGTTGTGCTAATGTGGCCAATAAATGCTAGAAATGATGGGCTAACACCGCGCGCAGTGGACAGTGGGGATTCGCTCCGCCAAATTGAGTTTATTCTACGCCCAGGCAGTGTCCCGTTTCGATGGGGAATCCAAGTCCCCCACCTGTGGGGGCATCCACGCTAATTCCTAAAGAGCCAGATATTTTAGGGCAATCAATGGAATTTATACCAACCAGTCTTCCTGAAGTGCAGATTATTCGTCCAAAAATATATTCGGACCAGCGCGGCTTTTTCATGGAGACCTTTCAGGCGCAATTATGCACAAAAGCGGGATTGCCTGCCACGTTTGTCCAGGATAATAATTCTGGTTCTTATCGTGGGATATTGCGTGGGCTTCACTACCCAATCCGGCAGGCGCAGGGGAAATTAATCCGAGTCGTAGCCGGTGAAATTTTCGATGTGGCCGTGGATCTTCGCCGCAACTCACCGACCTTTAAGATGTGGGTTGGGGTAACCTTGTCTGCTGAGAGCCGTGATCAGCTG
>JAPLGV010000253.1 GCA_026389975.1 Chloroflexota bacterium | reverse complement strand
GAAAGCCCCGGTTCCTGCACGGGACACGGGGCACGGGGCGGGCTTGGTCATTATGAAAAGCGTCGATGGGGTTTGCGAAGTCCCGCCTTGCGGGGAACCCGTGATGAGGGCTTGCAGAGGTGCTGCTCCCGCCCCAAACGAAAACGAGCCCTTGCAGACTCGTCTTTATCAGAGGCGTCGACGGGATTTGAACCCGTGATGAGGGTTTTGCAGACCCTTGCCTTGCCGCTTGGCCACGACGCCGGTCGTTGGTTGATTATAAATTAAGGATTGCTGATTGACAATCTGCAATCCTCAATCTTGAGAGCGGGCGATGGGATTCGAACCCACGACCTTCTCCTTGGCAAGGAGACGTACTACCACTGTACTACGCCCGCAGGTGGTCTTACTATCTGGCCGAGAGTGCCGAGAGCCAGGATCGAACTGGCGACACCACAATTTTCAGTCGTGTGCTCTACCAACTGAGCTATCTCGGCCTGGAAATGGTTCTTCAATCGAGCGGGTGAGATTTTACACGCAGAGAGGGAGATTGTCAAGCAAAGGTCAAAAGACGTTTTACAAATATTTTACAACTGCGCCATATGCCGGTTACTTGACAGACCTACAATGCAATCATCAAAACCAAACACATAAGGAGAAAAAAACATGTCCAAGCTCATCCCATTCTTCAAGAAATTTGCCCTGGCAGCCCTGGTCCTTGCCATCGGACTGGCCGCCCTCCCCGCCGCCGGCGCCTCCGGGGTAGTCCCGGTTTCAGCACGGGGCGGGGTAGTCCCGGTTTCAGCACAGGGCGCGACCGGTATCCAAGACGAAACCACCCCGCCCGGCAACCGGCCTGCCAACGGGGTAGTCCCGGTTCTAGCGAAGCATTCCCGGTTCCTGCGAATCAGTCCCGGTTCTCGCACGGGACACGGGGCACAGGACTACCAGCGCCTGGAACAAATCTGGGCCCGTGCGCAAACTGCCTACCAGCGCCAGGGCGACCGGCTTGTCAAAGCCGACGAGTTCCTCACCAAGGCACAGCCTCTGATTAACAAGGCCAATCAAAAAGGCTGGGACACTTCCGCCGTCAAGGCCGCGCTGAATGCCTTTACCGCCATCATCCCTGCTGCGCAGGCTGCCCACATTCCCGGGGCTGCCATCATTGCCAGCCAGAATGGGTTCGACGCAGACGGCAAAGTGACCGATCGCTCCGCGGCGGTCGAGACCGTCAAAGCTCTCGGCCAGGTGCTCAAGGATACCCGCGCCGCCATGAATGGCACCGGTCAGGCCTTGCGCGAGGCTGTCAAAGCCTTCCGCGATGCTCACCGACCAGCCCAGGCGCCTGCCACCCCGTAATAAGTTCATTCTCCTCTCTACAGAGACACGGTAACCAGCCGTGTCTCTGCTTGTCTTTTGCAGTAAAATCAATACAACCCATTCAAAGAGAGGCGAGTATGAATAAAAAAGTCATTACCAGCGATAAGGCTCCCAAGGCCATTGGCCCCTATTCCGTTGCCATCCGGACCGGTGATCTGGTCTTCACTTCCGGTCAGCTCGGTCTCGACCCTGCCACCGGCAGCCTCGTCCCGGGTGGGATCGAAGCGGAAACCCGTCAGGCATTGACCAATCTCCGTCACGTGCTGGCAGATGCCGGGTCCGGGCTGGAGCGGGTGGTCAAAACCATCGTCTTCCTGAAAGACATGGCTGATTTTGCCAAAATGAACGCCGTCTACGCCGAATTCTTCACCGAAAACCCACCTGCCCGCAGTACCATCCAGGCCGCGGCCCTGCCCAAAGGCGGAACCGTCGAAATTAAAGCCGTTGCCATCCTGCAGGGTATTGAGTAATATTTTGAGCCCAAATCATCGTTTATTCCTTACTACTTGGCTAGGTCAGTTCAGAAATTTATGCGAGAAGCAGTAAAATGGCCTCCGACCTGATCCTGCTCGTTGACGACGAACCGTTCATGGTTCAGCTCCTGGTGGATAATGCCTTAAAATTCACGCCTGCCGGGGGCAACATCACACTCCGGGCCGCGCAGGCTAGCTCCGGGGTTCAGGTAGAGGTGGCAGATACCGGCGCGGGGATTTCGCCCGAGGCCCTGCCGCACATCTTCGACCAGTTCTATCAGGCCGATCCTTCCCGCCCCGGTGGTCGGAAACACGGGTCCGGCCTGGGGCTGGCCATTGTCAAAGAGATTGTGGGGGCGCATGGTGGTAAAATAAGCGTTCGCAGCGAGCCGGGGACGGGCAGCACCTTCACCGTTAGCCTGCCGCTGACAACGCCCGAGGCAAGTACAATTGTTTCCAAGCCCCGTGCCCCGTGCGGGAACCGGGACTACCCCGCCCCGTCCGAGAACCGGGACTACGTCGCGGAAAACGTAGTAACGATTTTGTTGTTACTACAAAAACAACCATGCCTTCTGTCTCCATTATTATCCCCTGCTTTAACGAGCAAACTACCATTCGCAAACTGCTCGAGGCCATCTACGCGCAGACATTTCCGCGCGCCGACCTCGAAGTGGTTATCGCCGATGGCATGTCCACCGACGGGACGCGGGCGGAAATTGCGGCCTTTGCCGATTCCCACCCAGACCTGCACATTGCCGTTGTGGACAACCTCAAGCGCCACATCCCGGCCGGTCTGAACTACGCCCTGAAAGAAGCCCAGGGGGAGATCATTGTCCGTCTGGACGCACATTCGATGCCTTATCCCAACTACATCGAGCGTTGCGTCGCAGGCCTGGAAGCTGGTCTCGGAGAAAACGTGGGCGGCGTGTGGGAAATCCGTCCCGGCGCGGAGACGTGGGCGGCGCAGTCCATCGCCATTGCAGCCGCCCACCCGCTGGGCGTGGGCGACGCGCTCTATCGTCACACCGGGAAATCTGCGCCGGTAGATACGGTGCCGTTCGGGGCCTTCAAACGTGAACTACTGGCGCTGGTCGGCTTTTTCGATGAGACGCTGCTCACCAACGAGGATTACGAGTTCAACGCCCGCATCCGCAAGTCGGGTGGAAAAGTCTGGCTCGACCCATCCATCCGTTCGGTGTATTTCGCCCGGGCCACGTTGTCGGGGCTGGCAAAACAATATTTCCGCTATGGTTTCTGGAAGTGGTGCATGTTACGTCGTTACCCCAACACCCTGCGCTGGCGGCAGGGACTCCCGCCGCTGTTCGTGCTTGGTCTCATCGGGTTGGGAATCACGGGGATTTTCCTGCCCCTGTTCCGGGTTCTGCTGGCTGTGGAAATCATCCTCTACGCATTCGCACTGACTGCCGCGGGGATCCAGGCAGCGTTCAAACAGAAGAAATTTTTCCTGGTTTTTGGTCTGCCGCTGGCGATTTCCTTCATGCACATTTCCTGGGGCGCGGGCTTTTTATGGAGTATGATTAAGGGAGTATTCAACAACCATGACCCGGAGAAGAAATGATGCGACCGCTTTCACGTCCCAGACCAAACGGCTGGCGCGTCCGTCCGCGTGAACAGCGCACCATCCTGCTGATTGGCGATTTACTTGTCTCCATAATATCGCTTTTTGGCGGGCTGTATTTCTGGGGGCAAAAGTATGACTGGCTGAAATTCTCGCTGGATTTCCTGAAACAGCGTGTTGAGTTCTGGTTCTACTTACTACCGCTCATCTGGATGGTGTTCCTGGTCGAACTCTACGACCTGAACCGCGCCAAGAACCTGCGCCAGACAGCCGGCGGGATTGCCATCGCCGCGCTGGCCGGGCTGTTATTGTATGCATTGGTTTACCTTATTTCACCGCAAGGCTATCTGCCGCGTTTGGGCATCGGCTTTTTCCTGGTTTTCGCATCCGTCCTGACTTTTCTCTGGCGGTTGGCTTATATCCAGATTTTCACCGCCCAGGATTTCCAACGCCGGGTATTGGTCATCGGGGCAGGAAAAGCCGGGGAAACGATCGCCCGGGCTTATAAAGACCTGCGTCCCCAGCCTTTCTTCCTGGTCGGTTTCATGGACGACGACCCGAAGAAGATTGGGAAAAAGGTGGATGGATTCCCCATCCTGGCCGGAAACGACCGCCTGCTTGAAACCGTTGACGCAGAAGCCGTCACTGAAATCATTTTCGCCGTCTCCGGCGCGATACAAGGCGGGACTTTCCAGGCCATCCTGGATGCCCAGGAGAGCGGGGTGGAAGTGGTGCCCATGCCCACCGTGTACGAGGAACTGCTGGGACGCGTTCCCGTCCACCACTTGGAATCAGATTGGCTCATCCGTTCCTTCGTAGGCGAGGCCCGCGTCGGTGGTTTTTACGAGGCAGGCAAACGCCTGATTGATATCCTCGGCGGACTGGTTGGGCTGGGGATTTGCGCTGCTGTTTATCCGGTTGTCGCTATTCTGGTTTTGCTGGAAAGCGGCAGGCCGGTCATGTACAGACAGGTCCGCTCTGGTAAGGGCGGCAAACCATATCTTATGAATAAGTTCCGCACCATGCGCCAGGACGCCGAAAAAGACGGCAAAGTGCAACTCACGCAAAAAAAGGACAGCCGTATCACAACCTTTGGCAATTTCCTTCGCCGCACCCACATTGACGAACTGCCGCAATTCCTGAACGTGTTGCGCGGCGAAATGAGCCTTGTGGGGCCGCGTTCCGAGCGTCCGGAATGGATTGCCGAGTTCCAGAAGCAAATCCCCTTCTACCGGGCGCGCCTGCTGGTCAAGCCGGGTATTACCGGCTGGGCGCAGGTCAATTACAGTTATTATGCCACGGTCGAAGAAATGGCAATCAAACTCGAATATGACCTCTACTACATCAAGCACCGCAACATGCTGATGGACATGCTGATCCTGTTGCGCACCTTCACCCAGGTGCTCGCTTTC
Source organism: Chloroflexota bacterium (assembly GCA_026389975.1). Lineage (GTDB taxonomy): Bacteria > Chloroflexota > Anaerolineae > Anaerolineales > Villigracilaceae > UBA877. The sequence continues at coordinate 6,218 of JAPLGV010000253.1, read as the reverse complement.
CGAGGCCGTTAGCGGATGCGTACACTCGTCACCGGCGGGGCCGGGTTCATTGGTTCGCATATCGTGGAGGAACTCCTGCGGCGCGGTGATACCGTCCGTGTACTGGATAACTTCTCCTCCGGCACTCGCGAAAATCTGGAAGCATTTCGTGGTAGTCCCGGTTCCAGCACGGGGCAGGGCAATTTAGAAATCCTGGAAGGTGACCTGCGTGACGCGGGGACCGTCAAGGCTTCTGTGCGCGACATGGACTTGGTATTCCACCTGGCGGCCTTCGTCTCCGTACCGCATTCCATGTTGGACCCGGAAACCTGTTTCGCCGTTAACGTGGGCGGGACGGTAGCTCTGCTGGAAGCAGCCCGCCGGGCAGGAGCCCGCAAGGTAGTGTTATCATCGAGTACGGCGGTCTATGGCGATACCGATGTTTTCCCGACCACCGAGGAGACTCCGCTCCGTCCGCTTTCCCCGTACGCGCTGTCCAAACAGGTGAACGAACTCTACGCCCGCCTCTACACGCGGACCCTGGGTCTGCCAGTTACAGCCCTGCGATACTATAATGTCTACGGGCCGCGCCAACGCCCCGATTCAGATTACGCCGCAGCCATACCCATCTTCGTGGGGCTACTGGTGGCCGGTGAGCCGATTACCATCTTCGGCGATGGCAAACAAAGCCGTGATTTCATTTTCGTCAAAGATGTGGTGCGCGCCAACCTGCTGGCCGCCGAGTCGGACGCGGCAGGTGAAGCTTTCAACATTTGCACCGGGCGCGAGACCAACCTGCTCGACCTGTTGGAAGAGTTGAGCGAAATCTTGCCGCGCCAGCCCGAGGTCCGCTTTGAAGCGCCCCGTCCGGGTGATATCTACCGGTCGGCGGGCAGTCCCGCCCGGGCCGCTGCGTCGTTCGGGTTTCGGGCACAGACGTCTCTGGCGGATGGACTGGCGCAAACGGTGGCGTGGATGAAAGGCAATTGATGGCAAATACCCGTTTCCAAATCCGCAACCGGTAAGCCTTGCTTGTTCACATCATTATGACCATTCCCACCATAATGGGCTCGTTTGCTTAGAGAATTGGGGCGATTGCAAACACTTCAAAGTGAACTTGACCCGGGCAGTGCCCATCGAGAATTGAGCATCTTTCAACTTGGCATGCGCTTTCTTCGACGTTGCATTTCTACCGCACTTGAGCGTTTACCAGATTTCAATTTGTTGCATGCTAACCAACCTTTCTCTCGATTCTATGTTACCAAGATCGCCCGTTTCTCAAAAATGTCAGTGAATCATACGTATGGTATAATTTTCCACCTATGAAAAATAACCTGCCTGCTATCCTAGGGGGTGAGTCCGCGTTTCAAGAACTGGTTCCAATGGTACGCCCTGTCCTGCCATCATTTTCTAGGATGGCAGGCGGCATTGAAAGTATCCTCAGCACCGGCATGGTCACAAAAGGCCGGTTCATGCGGGAATTTGAACAAGCGCTTTCTGAACATCTGGGAGTGAAGCACGCCATAGCGGTTTCGAGCTGCACTTCCGGCATGATGCTTACCCATAAAGCCTTGGAACTGAGCGGCGACGTAATCGTTCCCAGTTTTACCTTTATGGCGACGGCCAGCGCCTTAGTCTGGGCGGGGTTGCGCCCAATCTTCGCGGATGTAGACCGGGCCACGGATAACCTCGATCCGGCCGCGGCTGAAGCGGCTGTCACTCCGCAAACCACTGCCATCGTCGCTGTGCACCAGTTTGGCAATCCAGCCGATATCGCTGCGTTGGAGAAAATTGCTGACCGGCATGGCCTGAAACTGATTTTCGATGCTGCTCACGGTTTTGGGGCGTGCTATCAGGGAGACCCCGTTGGAAAACAAGGTAAGGCTCAAATTTTCAGCTTAAGTCCTACGAAATTATTGATCAGCGGCGAGGGAGGAATTGTCGCCACGAACGATGATGCGCTGGCCACGAAAATCCGCATGGGGCGGGAATATGGCAACGACGGCAACTATGACAGTGCCTTCGCCGGGCTGAATGCGCGCATGCCTGAGTTCAATGCCTTGCTTGGCCTGCACAGCCTGGAAAACCTGGAAGAGGCGGCACACAAGCGTAATGAAACTGTGACGCTTTCCCAAGAGTTCTTGGGACACCTGCCCGGCATCGGTTTCCAGCGCGTGTGCCCCGGCGACCGCCATTCCTACCGGGAATTTTCCATCACGGTCGAACCAGGGCTGTTCGGTCTGACGCGCGACGAACTGGCACTCGCCCTCGCTGCCGAGAATGTCGATACCCGTAAATACTATCAGCCCCCCATTCACAAGCAAACTGCTTACCGTTCCTACTATGACGGCAGGCCGTTGCCCAATACAGACTGGTTGTCGTCTCATAGTTTGAGCGTTCCAATGTGGTCGAACATGAGTGCGGAAGTGGCTTTGGGAATATGTGAGGTCGTTCAGCGCATTCATAAAAGTGCTCCCTCGATCCGCCAACAACTTACCCCGAAATGAAATCTTTAGTCACCTGGATTAAGAAAGCAGTTTCCTTTCAAGGAGCCGTGCGCCTGCTTGCCGACGCGATTCTAATCAATCTGGCTATTCTGATGTCATTAGCGGCGCGTCTGCTGTGGATCGTTGCTACTGGCAAAACGGAGGTTTCTCTCAATTATCGGGTGACCTTCTGGGACTACTGGGGTGTTTACAAGAATAATGCCTGGTTGTTGACACTGATTTGCTTGACGCTTTTTATTTTGAATGGTTTTTATACTTATGGCCGTTTCTACCGCGGCCGTTACAAAGTGGTGATCGTTATCCAGGCTGTCAGTCTGGCCTATATAATCTTTGGTTTTCTGACTTATCTGACTCAAAGTAATTTTATGGGATTCTTGACGCGCCTCTTGAATTTTCCGCGCGGAACATTAATCCTGTCCTGGGCCTTGAGCACCGTAATGCTGTTGGTGGCCCGGGTTTGGGCCACAATCTGGAAAAACGTTATTAAGTCCGAGAGTTCACGCTCAAGGCAAGCAGAGGGCCGGAGTGTCAATCATGTGCTGGTCATTGGGGGCGCGGGATATATCGGCTCAACCCTGTTGCCCAGGCTGCTGGACAAGGGTTATAACGTCCGCCTGTTGGACCTTTTACTTTACGGCACGGAACCGATTAAGGAGTGGCTCAACCACCCGCGTCTGGAAATTATGCGAGCCGATTTCCGCCAGGTTGAAAAAGTCGTCCAGGCAATGCATGGTATGGATGCCGTCATTCACCTGGGCGGGCTTGTTGGCGACTCGGCCTGCGCTCTGAACGAAGAACTAACGCTCGAAATCAACCTGATGGCCACTCGCATGATCGCTGAGGTTGCCAAGGGCAGTGGCGTAGGCCGCTTCATTTTTACCAGCACTTGCTCGGTGTACGGCGCCAATGACCAGATGCTGGATGAGCGTTCAGAACTCAGACCTGTCTCCTTATACGCCCGGAGCAAGATCGCTTCTGAAAAAGTGCTTCTAAAATTGGCCGCTGACAGTTTTGCTCCTGTGATCCTGCGCCTGAGCACGATTTATGGACTGTCGGGCCGGCCTCGTTTCGACCTGGTTATCAACCTGCTCACTGCCAAAGCGGTTGTGGACCATGAAATTACTATTTTCGGTGGCGACCAATGTCGGCCTTTCCTGCATGTAGATGACGCCGCTCGAGCGATTGCGTCGGTGCTCGAAGCGCCTCTCCAGATTGTGCGCAATCAGATTTTCAACGTCGGCTCGAATGAACAGAACTATAAGATCAGCCAGGTTGGCGAGATCATTCACGGGCTTGTGCCCGGTGCTGCAGTGGTGAACAAGGATGATATTACCGACGCGCGCAACTATTGGGTGAACTCCAACAAAATCAAACAGGCCTTGGGGTTTTCGCCCGAGTGGACAGTCGAGCGGGGCGTTGAGCAAGTGATCGAAGCCATTCACAGCGGGAAAGTACGTGACTACCGGGATGCCAAGTACAGCAACATCAAATTCCTCAAGGAAGAAGGCATCTATCTGCTCACCAACAACGAGAGCAGTGGGGTCTTGGGCCTGCTCAACGAGGAATCTGTTGGCGCTCTTCTTCAGGATGAAGGTTAGCCTCATTTTCTATTATTCCCTGTTGGACAGCTTTTATACCCCATACAGTAAGAAAATAGGCAGCACCATGTCGTACAAAAACGATTTCTATCCAGAGAGTAAATTTGGTGGTTTTTCTAATATTGATGGGACGATAGCCTTTTACTCCCGTGTCAACGCATTACTAGCCTCATCTTCTATTGTCCTCGATGTCGGTTGCGGAAGGGGAAAATATAACGAGGATCTGGTGATATTGAGGAGGAATCTAAGAATTCTTAAGGGAAAAGTAAATAAAGTCATTGGCATCGATGTTGATCCTGCTGCCAAAGATAATCCATGTATTGACGAATTTCTCTTACTTGACAGCGATAGATGGCCCGTGATTGATGAATCAGTCGACTTGGTGGTTTGTGATAATGTTTTGGAGCACATAAAGGATCCTGATCCCTTTTTCAAGGAAGCCAATAGGGTGTTACGAAAAGGCGGGTATATCTGCATCCGAACCCCCAATTCTTGGAATTATATTGCTCTCTTTTCCAGGTTAATCCCGAATAAATATCATTCAAAAGTTACAGCAGTGGTTAAAGACAGCCGAAAGGAGGAAGATGTATTTCCAACTTTTTATCGATGCAACACATTTTTAAAAATACGCTCCATGATGAATAGATATGGCTTCGGGAATAATGTCGTTTATGGGTACGAGGCAGAGCCGTCCTATTTGTCGTTCTCAAAAATCGCTTATTGGATTGGAGTGCTGCATCAAAAGGTTGCTCCAAATATTTTTAAAGCGACGGTTATTGCATTTGGAAGAAAAGGAGATCATGTTGCCTGACGCGGCCCTGGGGGTCGAATTCGATTAGGTGGATTATTGTACATTTTGTTCAGGGTAAAGCCGGTTTCCTCGCTGAATCTGCCGGTTGATCCTTCTATAAATGGATAAAATCTAGCTAAATCTCCCGGAGACTTTTTTTCAAGGATGAAATGGTCCCATGCTTGAACTCACCCTGGCCGAATGGAACACCGTTCTCGAAAAACATCCCACTGCCCATCTCCTGCAATCGGGCGAGTGGGGCGAACTCAAATCCGCGTTTGGGTGGGACCCCGTCCGCATGGTCAGCGGCGGCACCAACGCGCAAATCCTTTTCCGCCGCCTGCCGCTCGGCCTGACCTTCGCCTACATCCCCAAGGGCCCGGTCAACGTTGACGGGTCTGCACTGGCCGATGTCCAGTTCTGGAAGGAAGTGGACGCCCTCTGCCGCAGCCGGAAATCCATCTTTCTCAAAGTGGAGCCAAACCAGTGGGTCTCGGCCTCGGACCCGGAACCTGCTGTGCCGCCCCCGGGCTTTGTGTTCAGCCCGCAGCACGTACAGCCGCGCAGCACCCTGATCATTGACCTGCACGGCAGCGAAGACGAAGTCTTCAACCGCATGAAGCCCAAGACACGTTACAACATCCGGGTTGCAGGACGCAAAGAAGTGGTTGTCCATCCTTCGGACGATATCGAAAACTTCTACCGGGTGATGACCGTTACCGGACAGCGCGAGGAATTCCATGTCCATTCACAGGAATACTACCGCCGCGCTTATGAACTTTTTTATCCCATAGGGATGTGCGAACTCTTTGTGGCCGATTTCCAGGGCCGCACGCTGGCAACCCTGATAGTCTTCGCACATGGAAAACAGGCTTATTATTTTTCTGCAATGGGAAGCCATCCGCTGGGCGCACGCCCAGGGCTGTGAAGAATACGACATGTGGGGCATCCCCGACGAAGCGACAGACGTTGACGCAGACGAGGCCGAGGCACGCGAGGACGGCCTGTGGGGCGTATACCGCTTCAAACGCGGTTTCGGCGGCTCGGTCAAACGCGCCATACCGACCCTGGACCGGGTCTACATCCCCCTGCTCTACAAGCTCTACCTATGGCGTTTCTCCGGTTCTGGCTCGGACTGCCAGCATGATCCCGTTTACCGGCACTCCCCAATCCTGGGACGAACTCGTTGCCTCCCTGCCCCTCGCCCATCTCTTGCAGACCTGGGAATGGTCGCAAGTCAAGGCCAAATACGGCTGGCAGGCCATGCCGTTTATCTGGCAGGGTGCGATGGGAAAACCTGTCGCGGCTGCCATGCTGCTCAAACGCAGCCTCCCGGTCAGCGGT
>JAPLGV010000379.1 GCA_026389975.1 Chloroflexota bacterium | reverse complement strand
CATCGAAGAGAAGATGTACTAGCTCGCAGGCTTTGAGGACGGGCTTTACGCCCGTCCTTTTTTAGTTTACTATCAGATTATGGCGAAAATCCTTGTCATCGATGATGAACCTTCTATCGTCAACCTGGTTACAGCATACCTGAAACCTGAGGGCTTTGAGGTTTACACCGCTTCGGATGGGAATGCCGGGCTGAAAGCGGCGCGGGCCTATAAGCCTGATGTGATCGTTCTCGACCTCATGCTTCCAGGACTGGATGGCCTGGAAGTGCTTACCCGTCTGCGCCGCGAATCACAGGTGTATGTCATCCTGCTCACCGCCAGGACGGCGGAAACGGATCGGGTCGTCGGGCTGTCCGTGGGCGCGGACGATTATGTCACTAAGCCGTTCAGCCCGCGGGAACTGGTGGCGAGGATCAAGGCAGCCTTGCGCCGCCTGCAAGCAGGGCCCGGCGTCGGTGCAGAGAGTTCCATCCTTGCCTTCCGCCACGTTCTCATCGATATGGGCGCCCACCAGGTCTCCGTGGATGGTCGCTCCATCGAACTGACCGCCGTCGAATTCGAACTGCTCAAAGCCCTGGCTGAAGCTCATGGGCGCGTGCTGACTCGCGAGCAACTGCTTGAGATAGTCTGGAGCGGTACATACTTTGGCGAAGCGCGTGTGGTGGATGTACATCTTGGCCATATCCGCCAGAAACTTGGCCTGGAAGATATCATCACCACCGTGCGAGGCGTGGGGTACCGCTTCGAGGATGAACGCTTATGATCAACTATTTCCGCAGCCATCTCGGTGCAAAATTATTCATTTCTTACGTCGCCGTCATTGTAGTCGGCGTTGTCGTGCTTGCCTTGGCAAGCACGGTCTCCGTCCCCCAGGCTTTCAGGCACCACATGGGGATGACGATGGGCGGAGGGACGGGTATGATGCAGGGGAATGGCTCAATTCCAGTGGTGATTTCCGACCTGTACCAGAACTTCCAGGCTAGTTTTAACGAAGCGCTCCTTCTGGCTGCGCTAGCTGCCGGGATCGTAGCTGTCGTTGTCAGCTTGCTCCTGAGCCGCTCCGTCGTTGCCCCGCTGCGCGTCCTGACCTCTGCCAGCCGGCGCATCTCGGATGGGCGATACGATGAACGCGTCCGGAGCAGCGGCTCAGACGAGCTTGGTCAATTGGCCCATTCGTTCAACCAAATGGCAGATAAATTGGAGCAGGTCGAGACCATGCGCCGCCAACTCATTGGCGATGTCAGCCACGAGCTACGAACCCCCCTGACTGCCATCAAGGGGAACATGGAAGGTCTGTTGGATGGCGTGATACCGGCCGGCCCCGAGGTTTACCAGCAAGTCCATCAGGAGGCCGACCGCCTGGCGCGCTTGGTGGACGATTTGCAGGAGTTGAGCCGCGTTGAAGCGAAGGCTTATTCATTTGATGTTCACCCCCTGGCGGTTTCAATGCTGGTTCAAACCACGGTCAAGCGACTCCTACCTCAAGCCCAAGCGAAACATATCCGGCTCCACACGGACCTGTCCCCAGACCTACCCCAGGTGCTGGCCGATGCGGATCGCATCACTCAGGTATTGACCAACCTGACCAGCAACGCCGTGCAGTACACCCCTGAAGGAGGCGACGTTACCATCTCTGCTGTTCGTCAAGGGGGTGAAATTCACCTATCCGTGACCGACAGAGGTATTGGCATCCCCACTGAACATTTGCCGCACATCTTCACTCGTTTCTACCGAGTGGATAAATCCCGCTCCCGGCAATCAGGGGGCGGCTCTGGCATTGGGCTGACTATTGCCAAGTACATTGTCGAAGCCCATGGAGGGCGTATCTGGGTGGAGAGCGGAGGAGAAGGACGAGGCAGTACATTCGCGTTTTCACTGCCAGTCGCAAATTAAAGGGTGTCAGGCTCAAAAGCAGTTGGTGCCAGCCTCATATCCAGTACCAGGGTTGGCCTTGAGAAACAGCCTCAACCGCTGGCGGATGGCGTCGACCTGCGTTTAGCAATCAAACGCGCCCTCCTGGAGGGCGCGTAATAATTGTATCGATACACCTCTTCTGATTGGTGCAATGCTTCATAAGCGCGCATTTCACCTTTTGTTTGGAGGCGCTCCGCAAAAGTTGCACAATTTATCTCCAGGGCTGATGGTTTGCCCACAGTATGCACAGGGATGAGATTTAAGCGAAGCTCCGCATTTTGGGCACCAGGCAAACTCAGGTGTGATCGCGGTGCCACAAGCGGGGCAGGGATGTTGTGATGATACTTCATTTACAACTGGGATTGGCGCGGCCTGCCCGGCGGGGTTGGCGGCCAGTGGGATCAGCAACCGGGCAAAATGACCACCGCACATGGGAATCCCTCTCACTGTAACGGTTTTCCACAATAGGGGCAGGTCGTCCAACCGGATT
>JAPLGV010000277.1 GCA_026389975.1 Chloroflexota bacterium | reverse complement strand
GCGGAATTGGAATTTTATGGCCCTTATAAAGCCAAAGTAAAACTGGAAATTCTCGAACGCCTGAAGGACATCCCGGACGGAAAGTATGTGGATGTGACCGCCATCACGCCCACTCCGCTGGGAGAGGGCAAAACCACCACCACCGTGGGCCTTTCGCAGGCCCTGGGTGCCCATCTGGGTAAAAAAGTGTTTACCGCCATCCGCCAGCCTTCGCAGGGACCAACCTTTGGCATCAAGGGCGGCGCGGCTGGTGGCGGCTATTCGCAGATCATTCCGATGGAAGATTTCAACCTGCATCTCACCGGCGACATCCACGCCATCACGGCCGCCAACAACCTGTGTGCCGCCGCGATCGACGCGCGTATGTTTCATGAAAGCGAGCAGGATGATGAGAAACTCTTCAATGCTCTCTGCCCGCCCGACAAGAAAGGACAGCGCAAGTTCTCGCCGTCCATGCTGCGGCGCTTGAATAAATTGGGCATCACTAAGCTTGACCCGAACGAACTGACCCCCGAAGAGCGCAGTCTCTTCGCACGCCTGGATATTGATCCGGATTCCATTACCTGGCGTCGGACGATTGATACGAACGACCGGTTCTTACGCGAAATTGAAGTCGGCCTTGGCCCCGAAGAAAAAGGTAAAACCCGCCGGACCGGGTTCGACATCACCGTGGCGAGCGAGATCATGGCCATCCTGGCGCTCACCACCGATCTGCGCGATATGCGCGAACGTCTTGGGCGGATGGTTATCGGCACCGACCGCAAGGGTGGCGCTGTCACCGCCGAAGACCTGGGCGTGGCCGGCGCGCTGACCGTCCTGATGAAGGATGCCATCAAGCCCAACCTGATGCAAACTCTGGAGGGGACGCCTGCTCTCGTCCACGCCGGGCCGTTCGCCAACATTGCCCACGGACAGTCGTCCATCATCGCTGACCGGATCGCCCTCAAGCTGGTCGGTCCCGAGGGATACGTGATCACCGAGTCCGGCTTTGGCGCGGATATTGGCATGGAGAAATTCTTCGATATCAAATGCCGCACCTCCGGCCTGATCCCGCAGGTGGTGGTACTGGTCGCCACCGTGCGTGCCCTCAAGATGCATGGCGGCGGCCCGAAGGTGGTGGCGGGTAAACCCCTTGCTCCCGAATACACCGAAGAAAACCTCGACCTGCTGCGCAAAGGTCTGCCCAACATGGCGCGCCACATCAAAAATGCCCTGAAATTTGGTGTCAACGTGGTGGTGGCGGTCAACTTCTTCTCCACCGACACGCCGGCGGAAGTGGAAATCGTCCGGCAGGCGGCGCTCGAAGCCGGAGCGATGGAGGCGGTCGTCTCCACCCACTGGATGGATGGCGGCGCAGGCGCGGTTAAGCTGGCCGAGGCGGTGATCAAGGCGGCCGGCAAGCCCAGCCAATTCAAGTTCCTGTATCCCCTGGAACTCTCTATCAAAGAAAAGCTGGAGATCATCTGCAAGGAGATCTACGGCGCCGGCGGCATCGAAATCCTGCCCGAAGCCCAGGCCAAGATTGACCTCTACACCAAACTTGGCTTCGATAAACTGCCGTTGTGCATGGCGAAAACCCATCTTTCCTTCAGCCATGATGCCGCTATCAAGGGCGCACCCTCCGGTTTCACCGTCCCTGTGCGCGACATCCGCGCCTCGGTCGGGGCAGGTTTCCTCTATCCGCTGCTGGGCGAGATGCGCACCATGCCCGGTCTGCCCACCCGCCCGGTTTTCTACGACGTGGATTTGGATCTGGATACCGGCAAGGTGCTTGGCCTTTTCTAGCCTGTACGCCTCTGTCATTGCGAGCCACGCTCTTTGCGGCGAAGCAATCTCCTCCAAAGAGTGGGATGCTACTCGACGGAAAAACACCGCTTCTAGAAAATATGGAACCGGACCTTTCTACCCTCAACCTGTCTACCGCCATTGAGGCGCTTCGCCGCCGCGATTTCTCCTCGCTCGAGCTCACCGAGGCCTGCCTCCGTCAGATCGAGTGGCTCAACCCGACGATTAACGCCTTTATCACCCCTGCGCCTGAACTGGCTGTTCAAGCGGCTCTTCAAGCCGATTCGCTTATTTCCCTCCAGCCCTCCAACTTGAATGACCTGGCGCTGCTTGGCGTCCCGGTTGCATTGAAAGACCTGTTCGAAACAGCGGGAGTCCGCACCACAGCCGGCTCAAAGTTTTTTCCAGAAAATATCCCCAGCCAGGATGCCGAGGCGGTGTTAAAACTCAAACTGGCCGGGGCGGTCATCCTTGGCAAGACCCACCTCCACGAGATCGCCCTGGGCGTGACGGGTGTCAATCCGCATTTTGGGGTGGTCAAGAATCCCTGGGAACCCTCTCGCATCACCGGCGGCTCCTCCAGCGGATCGGCGGCGGCCGTCGCGGCCGGGATGTGCCTGGCCGCTTTGGGGACCGATACCGGCGGCTCCATCCGCATCCCGGCCTCGCTGTGCGGGGTGGTCGGGTTAAAACCCACCTACGGACGGGTGAGCACGCGCGGGGTGGTCCCGCTCTCATGGAACCTCGACCACGTTGGCCCGCTGGCGCGCACTGTCCGCGACGCGGCGATCATGCTGTCGGTGCTGGCCGGATTTGACCCGCACGATCCCGCCTCGCTGGATGTGCCGGTGGACGATTATCTTGTCCATTTGGAAGATGGCCTCAAAGGCTGGCGGGTGGCGCTGGCAGTCGGGGAGTACATTGAAGCCTCTGACCCTGAAGTGCTTGCGGGCGTGCAGGAGGCGGCGCAGGTTTTCAAAGACCTGGGCGCGCAAGTGGAGAAAGTGGACCTACCCTGGCTGGTCGACCTGGCGCTTGCCAACGGGCGCATGACCCAGGCCGATGCGG
>JAPLGV010000091.1 GCA_026389975.1 Chloroflexota bacterium | reverse complement strand
GGGCCGGCGCGGGGAGTCATTTTGATCCGGCTGTCGTGGAAGCGTTTATGAACCTGATAACAGATGGCAAATAGCGGATGGCCGATGGCAGTAATCAGCGCGGCGCGCCTCCTGCCGTACCGCATACTGGAGAATATGATTGACGGCCTGGTAATCACCTTTATGGATATTACCGTTTCCAAGAAGTTGGAGATGGAGTTGAGAACCAAGAATTGATGACTGTTCAATGAACAAGGAGCGCTCCATGAAAAAGAAACCCCTAACTCACCCGCTGCCGATGAATTGCGCCGTCAGGCAGAAACGAAATTGAGCAAGCGCAAGAAGAAAACCGCGGCCCTTCCTGCAACGGAGACCGAAACCCTGCGTCTCGTCCACGAACTGCAAGCGCACCAGATCGAACTGGAGATGCAGAATGAACAATTGCGTCAGACGCACGGGGAACTCGAAGCCTCGCACCGGAGATACTTTGATCTTTACGATCTTGCGCCGGTGGGCTATCTCACAGTCAACGAGAAGGGCACGATCCTTCAGGCCAACCTGACTGCCGCCAAAATGCTGGGACTGGAGATAGGTTTAATCGTCAACAACCGGTTGCCAGGCTTTATCGTGCGCGAAGATCAGGATATCTACCATCTCTTTCACAAAAAACTCTTTGAAACAGGCGCGTCGCAGGCTTGTGAAGTGAGAATTGAAATTAAAGACGGCGCTCTGCTTTGGCTGCATTTTGTAGCCAACCTGGCGCGGGGGCATGAACAGACGCCGGAATGCCGGTTGATAATGAGCAACGTCACCGAGCGCAAGCTGGTGGAGGCGGAACTGATGTTGTTGAGCATCCACGACGCGTTAACCGGTTTGTACAATCGCAGATTTTTTGAAGCAGAGATGGCGCGCTGCGAACGCGGGCGGCAATTCCCCGTCAGCTTCGTGATGGCAGATGTGGACATTTTCAAGAAGACGAACGACCGCCACGGACATGCCGCCGGGGATGCCCTGCTCAAACGCGTTGCGCGCTTGCTGACCGCTGCCTTTCGCGCTGAAGACGTGGTGGCGCGCATTGGCGGGGACGAGTTTGCCGTGCTGCTGCCCGATACCGACGCGATAACGGCAGAAGTTGTGCTGCGCAGGGTCCGGCAGATCCTGCAAGAGCACAATGCCGCCCACGCCAAAACTCCCATCCGCATCTCGTTCGGCGTGAGCACTGCCGAGAAGCGGGCACCCTTGTCGAACCTGCTTAGAGAAGCGGACGCGAGTATGTATCGCGAGAAAAGAGAAAACAATGCCTCCTTATATTTGTCAAACGATTACCGAAATTAAGGCACACAATCTTTTTTGGAACACTCCCCCTCCCCGCACCGGACCCCGCCGCCTGCGCAGCCTCCCCGCGCCCGCCCGGAAGTACAGACTTGTCAGACCCGATAGGCTTATCAGACCTGATTGGTTCCTCCTTGATGACCGGATGGGCCAGCCTCATGATCGCGGATTGTCACAGCCGAATCAAGAGGACATTTGTGCCAAAAGTCACTTTTAGGGGAGACAGGTGAGGGATATAATTAATCAAGAATTCAGACAGGAGAGAATTATGACCGCTCAACTCATTGACGGAAAAGCAATTGCCCAGAAAGTGCGCGATGAAGTGGCCGCGCAAGTAGCCAAACGCACTGCAGCCGGGAAGCCCCAGCCCACCCTGGCGACGGTGCTGGTCGGCGAGCGGCCGGATTCGGCCGCCTACGTGGCCTCCAAGCAAAAAGCCTGCGCGGAACTGGGGATGGGCTCGATCAGCCAGCACCTACCCGGCGACGCCACCCAGGAGCAGGTCGAGGCGCTGGTCAGGCAGTTGAACGCCGACCCGAAAGTCAACGGCATCCTGGTTCAATTGCCCATGCCAGCCCACATCAACGAAGAGCGCGTCCTGTCCCTCATCAACATCGAGAAGGATG
>JAPLGV010000121.1 GCA_026389975.1 Chloroflexota bacterium | reverse complement strand
CTGGTCGGTATGTTTATAATATCCTGTTCCCTGCTGAATGTCAATGAAAGGATGATTACAGGGTACTGCGTCCCGTACTGGAACCGGGACTACCCCGCTGGAACCAGGACTACCGCGAGGTACACTATGACTATGAACGATCCCATTTCCAAAATCCGGCTTTTCTTCCAGGACCGTCGCAAGCTGCTGGTCACCGGCCTGCTGGTCTTCGTCCTGGCACTCGGTACATTCCTGCGTTTTTACCAACTTGGAGCTTCCGGCGACGGCAACCCGTCCCGGCAGGACGGCGGCTCCGGTCTGGGGCTGGCCATCGCCAAAGCCATCATCGAACTGCACGGCGGGAGCATTTCCGCTGAAAACGAACCCGGCAAGGGGACAACCATTCAAATCAAATTCCCCAAATAATGTTCAGGCAGACTGACATGGCGGTCTGCCCTTACCCTTTGATCATCTTGGTGCGCTTCATCATTAGGCATTATTCGTAAAAAAAAGGGTCTCCACTCCGCCGAAAAAAGCGTAAAATAGGGGTGATAAGAAAATTAAGCACTTATCAAGGAGCCGTTCAAATGGGAAAGAAAGTTGCTGTCTTGACCGATAGCACCGCCAGCATCCCCGAACCGATGTTGAAGGAATTGAACATCCGCACGGTGGCGTACTACATCCACCGTGGGCAGGAGGTGCTGCGCGACCTGGTGACCATCCAGCGCGAAGAGTTCCTGAACTGGTTGATCACTGCCAGGGTCCTGCCGACGACGGCCAGCCCCGGCCCCGGCGATTATTTCGAGGCTTACGAATGCCTGGTGGAAGAGGGTCACAATGAGATTGTCAGCATCCATATGACCTCGAAGGGCAGCGGTGCTTACCAGGCCGCGCTGGTGGCTCAATCCATGATAAAAGAGAAGGATCCGGCGGTGCGCGTCGAGGTGATTGACACGCGCAACGTCTCTCTCTGCCAGGGGTGGATGGCGATCGAAGCCGCCCGCGCCGCCCTGGCGGGTCTGCGCCTGGATGATATCGTGGCGAAGGTCAAGCGCATGATCCCGGTCACGCACATGATCCAGACCGCGGACACGCTCAAGTATCTCTACATGGGCGGACGCATCGGCAAAGCCGCGAACCTGGTTGGGTCGCTGCTCAACCTCAAGCCGCTCATCGGCATGGAAGACGGTGAGATCGTCCCATTAGGAGTGGCCCGCGGCCGCGGACATGCATACCAGGCCATCGCGGATAAAGTTGAGCAGGCCATTGGTAAAGGCAAGGCCAGGATCGCCTACGTCCACGCCGGGGCGAAACTGGAAGTCGAAAGACTCAAGGGGATGGTGGAAGACAAGGTGGAGGTGGTTGAATCTTTCGTCGCCGAACTTTCACCCGCCCTGGCGGTCCACAGCGGGCCAGGCACGGCTGGATTGTGTTATCTACCGGAAATCTAATTATAAAAAAGGGGACAACGATCAAAATCAAATTCCCCAAATAAATATTCGGGCGGACTGACATGTCAGTCTGCCCGAACATTTTGATCGTCTTGGCGCGCTTCAGCATTATCGCCTGTCAACAATCACATGTGGCTTCCTTCTGACCT
>JAPLGV010000215.1 GCA_026389975.1 Chloroflexota bacterium | reverse complement strand
ATGTGCAGCAAATTCCATCTGGAGGCAATCATGCTCATCATGCCTTCGTCAACATCGTCAAGCGTTAGATCATCAGACAATTTAGTTTTCATATTAGCACCCAACGGATGGGCTTCGCGTAGCATATCATACCCGAAGGGTACCCCCGCGAAGTACCCGCCGAAGGCCCCCGCAGGGGGCAGGGTGAAGGGGGCAGCGGCGGGACTGGCGACTAGCCGAGGCGGCTTTCGCGAAGCATCCCCGTGGGACAAGCCGCCCTCGGCTGTTTCGGCGACATGAGTCGCCGAAGACAACTCCTTCTTAATTGTCGCGCCATTTCTGGCAAACCGCCGCATTCGCGAACGGCGGAGCCGGCTGCCTGTCCCGCGTACTTAGCGGGGTCCGCTGGAGACGTGGTTAGGCGGCCTATCTTGAATGGCAACTCCTGTTAGGAAGCAGTTCGTTTTAGTTCCTGGAGGGCCGTCTCCATTTGTTGTGTAGCCTGTAAATACTCGCTTCGATTCTGGCATAGGATTGCTTCTTCTTTTGCCTGCCGTGCCGCAACTGACTCTTTGTGTTGTTTGCTTAGGGTGAGATACTCTGAGATAAGTTGACACAATTTCCATTTGTCCGTATGACCTAACAAGAATGTCACCCTATTCTCTTGATCTGGCCGCAAAGTACAACTTGGACAAGATACATGACTGAAGAACCGCTCTTCGCTTTGCAACTGCCAGATTCCTTGTCCAAGAGGTATTTGGCTGAGGGCAAGAACACATATCTTGCTCGCATTGGGGTTCTCCAGCCGCATACCATCAATCTGAAACTCATCCTTTAACGTCAGTCCAGCGGGACAGTTGCCAATAATCTGCACGGGTTTAATGTTGATCATTTTCATCATCCTCAGCCAGAGAAAGCTCGAACAGGACATTACCTCCCACACCCGTACCTGGGTCTGGGCATGAAACATAGACTGGCCCTGATCGAATTTTTAACCGTCCGACATTGGCTACAAGAGAGGCACAAGCAACGCCACAGGCTTTGTTGTGCCCATGAGGAGTAACACGAAAATTCTCAAGGAGAAACACATCCTGTGATTTCAGTTCGGCATTACAGGTTCCTCTGACTGCAATCACCTCAACTATTACGCTTGACATGGTTCACTCCGTATGTAGTTTGGACGCCCAACGTTTGAGCTCAGCGGCGCGCTTCAGCGCGTCCGCTGGATCGAATTGTTAGGCGAAATTTCTTCACGCAATTGAGCCACAACTGTGTCAACGTCCGTCACCCATGAGAAACCAAAGGCAAGATTGAGCAGGCTCGCTAGATGCATCTCCTCAGTGATGCTCCCAGTCCCATCCGCGAGAAAAAATACCCGGTAATCTCGATAGTAGGCATCGCGCGCCGTAGATTCGCAACACATGTTGGTCATGATCCCTGCAATAACAAGATCTTCCACTTTAAGACAGCGTAATACTGTTTCCAAGTCGGTGTTGTAAAAAGCCGAGTAACGGTGTTTGAAAATAACCTTCTCATTGGGTTTCGGAGATATATCCTGGTGGACTTCACTTTCTGGGCTTCCCTCTATGCACATACCTTCCCACCACCAACCCATGATTCCGGCGTCGAGACGATCAGGATGATGCACATGCCTCGTGAAAATCACAGGACGTCCCGCTTGTCGGAATGCATGAATTACCTTTTTAAGCTTTGGGAGAATAGCGAGGCCACCACAAGTAAATGAGGGGGAAGCAGGATCCAGGAAAAAATGCTGCATATCAATCACAAGCAGCGCGGCTTTCTCCTTGTTGAGGTGCATTGTGTGTGTATTGAACGAAGAAATGTGTTCCAGCCATTTTTTCCCTTTAGCGGAAATGGTTTCTTGTGTAACATATGGTTCCATAGAGATCTCCTTCTATTGGTTGTTTCGCCTAACGAATTAAGGGTTTCAACTTGCATTCTTCCAAGTAAGCACTTAGCCGCGCTTTCACATCTGCTAAGGGGGCAATTATCATTTTCCAAACTCCTCTCTGCCAATAAACAACCGATTTCCTTCTTTGACACCAACTGCGAAGCGTCCCAGAAGCATGGCGAAGGGGAAGGCGAAACCCTGCCAGGGATCTATTTACAATTGTCAAAAAGAGGCAACTATTAATTCTACTGCTTCTTGCATAAATAAGTGAACTATAAACGATCAAAATACAGGTAATTACAGCAATATTGATTCACATCTTTGCGCAGTACCCTGTAATTTCATATCACCTGATTTGTCCCCAGGTTATACGCCAATCTAATACGGTCCCATCGGTGTTAGTAACTTGGAAAATTTCACCGTTATCTAAAGAAATAACAAACACTTCACCATATTCATCGCCAACACTTCCGGAACGAGTAGACACAAAGGCCAGCCAATTCCCATCTGGAGACCAGACTGGACCGCGCGACCATCCACCCGATGTTGAAGTTATTTGACGTTTGTTCTCACCATTCCGATCCATTATCCAAATTTCCGAACCTGCATTAACTGCACTTGATTGATAGGCAATCCAATTTCCATCAGGTGACCACGCCGGACAATAGTTTTCAAAGGGTTCTGATGCCAAGGAAACCGGTTGCCCACCCGCGGCATCTATTCGCCAGATACTTGTCGACCTTCCATCTCCAAAAACCGCAAAAGCGACTTCCGTCCCATCCGGCGAAAATACTGGTAACCATCCATTAACACCGACATCGAGCGTACGAATGAGGGCTCCATTCTCTGCATTAAGGATTCGGAAATGACCTCCCCCCCCACAAATAATCTGGGTACCATTTGGAGAAAACGTTGGCGAATTGCAGGGCTCAATTAGCTTAACAGATAGATCTTGCAGATCCAATATCCCATTTGATCCATTGAGATCATAGAAAACCACCTTCCTTGAGTCAGGAGAAAGCCAAGGACCATAATAATGTTGATTGGTGGTTGGTTGTAGAAGGAGCTGTGGTTCATCTTCTTTTTCCAAGTTCATCATGTACATAGAGTTGAAACCGGAGGGAATCCTGACAAGGTAGACAAGAATTCCCTGTTTCCACGATTGAGTCGGAATAATTATAGCCGGCTGAGTTTGAGAAGGAACGCTCATTGAAGGGGTGAGTGTCGGAGTAATTGTAACTGGCTGAGTTTGAGAAGGAACGCTCATTGAAGGAGTGAGTGGGGTATTGTTCACCATCTTTGTCAATTGTTGGGGATTGGATTCCATACTTGGAGTAACAGCCGATGGTTGTGTTGCGTTGAAGGGCGACCCTATCCTGACTAACATTATCGCCAAGGCGAAGATTAATAAAGCCGCCAAGATTAATAATGCCGCAAAAGAAAAACCTGCCAGCTTAATGTAATCCCGGCTCTTGAGCCAAAAAGCATTTAAAGCACCTTGTTTTAAGGTTCCCGCGTGTTTATTGGATGCGCCACAAACCGGGCAGGGTTGTGCATCCACTGGCAGGCTTGCTCCGCAGTTGGCGCAGGTAGAAGGCGAGATGTTAGGGAGAGGAGGTAAAGGCTGCCCGGTGATCGGACAAAAATCGGCCTGGTCGGGATGTTCATTCTTACAATAAGGGCAAAGCATTGGGTGGTTTCTTTTCCTATGCTAATCAACAACTGGCGCGCTGTGGGGCAGGGGGCGGCTTATTTAGTTATTGAGCCCTGCCACTTTGGCGAGGGCAAATGGAAAGTGATGTGCGATCACCAGGATAATATCACCCTTTTTCATGATGTGTGCGAATTCCCTACAGTCGGGTTGGCCACTTGGCAGATCATTCTTGTTCATGACACCATTGATTGTGGCAACCTTAACTGTCGTGCTCGATTGCAAAGCCTTTGAATGGTACAAACGCGCTAATCAATCTATCCTGTTTTTCATTTGCCTTTCCAATTGGCAAGAACCACGATAAACATAGCCAGTATTATCAGTCCCGATAACCCTAAAATGGTCATCGAGACTGTGTAGGTTACTGCGCTCGATAGAAATTGGGTACCGACCCCTTGAACAAGAAAGCCTACGCCGAAGACCACCAAAAATAATCGCCCAAGTTTCTCGGTAATCCTTGCGGAACGCTGAAACTTTGGATTTGTGAATACTTCGCTCATTGGTTTAATTCCTATCCAGCGCAATAGTTGTTTGTTTAGTAACGCAAGTAGAATGAAAAGGAAACCAATGAATGATAAGAAAATCATTATCAGATTGTTATTCGGCATTATGCTACTCCTTATCCGGCTATTATTTTTTTTGGATAACTATAGGCGGCTAACGGTATGGCTTGTATATTAGAAAAAAGGTTTAGCAACCTAAAATAGGCTTTCAACGGGCTCGGCAAAAGGGAT
>JAPLGV010000022.1 GCA_026389975.1 Chloroflexota bacterium | reverse complement strand
CGGGGGGACCGGCTGGCGGTCATCTGGCAATATCAGGCTTGCCGCGACGCATTGCAAACCGAATTGGATATTGTCCCTTCAGAAGAGACACAAACGTTATATCAGCGTCTGATCGCCTAAGCTGCACTGAACATCACCTGGGTACTGCTTAAATCGCCGGAGCGAACCCCCCTTTTTGCCAGGGAAAAACGCACCGAACAGTTCACCTATTTATGACTCTAATGCAAAAACCATCTAAACACAAAGGCCACGTAGGGGCACGAAGGAAAAGCCTTTATCACTTATCCTTTGTGTACGTCGTGTCCTTTGTGTTAAAGACCTTTTTGCAGTGGACTCATTTATGCAAGCAGCAGTAAAAGCCCCTTCGGTGGCTGTTGTTTTTAATCTTTCCAGTCAGTTTTGAAGCCACCTTTGAAGCCTACCCTGGCGTATTATTTGGACATAATCCAAAAGAAAGAGGTGTCTTATGAAAAACCAAATCGCGAAACTTTTCATCTTTACCCAGAAGATCAATCGCCAACACATCCAGGTTGCTTTTGCGCTTCTGGCGCTGGGCCTGTTTGTTCTGGGCGCTGGCGCTCCGGATGATGGCGGGATCAATCCGCACTAAAACATGATTTTGCTGGTTGCCATCCTGGCCGGGCTGGTGGTTGGGCTGTCCCTCGCCCGCGTGCAGAAACGCCCGTGGACGGTTCCACCGCTGCGCAAGCCCTGGCTGGTCATCATCGCCTTTTTACCCCAGTTCTTTAACTTGTACCTGCCGGCGACTCGTACCTGGGGTTCGGATGACTTGGCGGCCGCCGGGCTGATAGTTTCACTGGCTCTGCTCCTGGTTTTTTGCTGGTTCAACCGGCGCTTATCTGGAGTGTGGTTGCTTGCCTTGGGGCTGGCTTTTAATTTCCTGGTTATCGCCGCCAATGGCGGATTCATGCCGATCAGCCCGCAGACCGCCAGTCGCCTTGTCTTGCCTGAAACCCTGGCAGCGCTTGGGAACGGAACCAGGTTTGGCTACAAGGATATTCTGCTCCTGCCTGAGCAGACGCGCCTGATCTGGCTCTCTGACCATTTTTTACCGCCGGAAGGGTTCCCGTACCAGGTGGCTTTCAGCCTTGGAGATACGGTTATTGCCGCGGGGGCCTTCTGGTTGATGGTTACGCAGGGCAAGCCTCTGGAAGCCCCCAAAAATAAGCCAAAACATAAAATAGCAAAGGAGAGTGAATGTTAACTACTACTGAACTTCAATGTCCTGTCTCCATGATGGTTTCTCCATCATTGGAAGACCACCTTGAATTATCCCGCCTGCTGACAGCGGCAGTGCTCAATCCTTCGTTCTGCCATCTGCTGCTGGTTGATCCGCAACAGGCGATCAAAAATGGCTACCAGGGAGAAACCTTCCTGCTTTCCGATGCAGCCCGTTACTTGCTCTCGTTGATCCGCGCTGACTCGTTGGTTGAATTGGCTCAGCAAATTACCCAGGCTTTTGGCATGGGTCTGCATAAACAATCGTCATCTTTTTCCCAGACACCGGTTTTCATCGGCTGCTGAGCAACAAATACCGGATGTTGCGGAGGAATGGGGCACGATGGTCAAGGGGACCATCGTGCTCCGTATCAACGTCCCTGGCGTTTTTAGAGGTTTGAATGGAAATCGATTCTGAAAATATCTCAAGTAATGATCCGCAAGCCGATGCAGTCATCAAGCTGGATGCCATTTTCCGCGCTCATCCCGACCTGCTTTTTTGCATGGACTCGAGCGGTCGGATTTTAAGTTACAAGGCCGGAAAACCATCTTCTTTGTATCTATTACCGGAGCAATTTCTGGGCCAGCAAATGCAGGCCATCCTTCCCCCCGATGTAGGTCAAAAATTTTTCCAGGCTATTCAAGAGGCTCTTCAGACTGGTAATGTAGTCTCAATGGATTACCAGTTGCAGGTTCCAAATGGGCAACGCTGGTTTGAGGCCCGCCTGGTCTCATCGGCGGAATCGCAGGTAATTGCCATCGTCCGTGATGTAACTGACCGCGTCACTACCGCTGAACAGGTCCAGCGTCAATTACAGCAGTTATCTGCTTTGCATTCCATTGACGCAGCCATCACTTCCAGTTTTGACCTGAATGTCATTTTGTCAGTGATCCTGCGGCAAATTACCGGCCAGCTTGGCGTGGATGCTGCCGATATTCTGCTGCTTAGCCAGCAGACCCGCAGGTTGGAGTTTGCAGCCGGACATGGATTTCTCACGATGACCTTTCAACATGCTGCCGTCATGATCGGTCAAGGGTATGCTGGAACCGCTGCCCTTGAAAGGCGCACTGTGAGTGTCCCCACTTTGGATGACCAACAGGCAGGATTTCTGTTTACGCCGGGGCTGGCGCGGGAAAAATTTGCCAGTTACTATGCGATTCCATTGATTGCCAAAGGTCAGGTGAAGGGAGTTTTGGAAATCTATCATCGCTCGATTCTGGAACCTGCCGATGATTGGTTCGAATTTCTCGCCACTCTGGCCGGGCAGACTGCCCTCGCAATTGACAGCGCGGCCCTCTTCCACGACCTCCAGCGCTCCAATATCGAATTGACCATGGCTTATGATGCCGCCATTGAGAGCTGGTCGCGAGCGCTCGAATTAAGCGGACGCGTTGAGACCCAAGAGCATTCTCAACGCGTCGCCCATTGGACCGTACAATTGGCGGGCGCTTTACATGTAGACGAAAAAGACCTTAACGATCTACGGCGCGGTGCGCTCCTGCATGATATTGGTAAACTGCTGATTCCCGAAAATATTCTTAACAAGCCAGGTCCCCTCGATGATTTGGAATGGGAGATTATCAAACGTCATCCGCGCCAGGCTTATGAATTACTTTCTCCAATCAAGCATCTGACCGCGGCCTTGGATATTCCTCGCTATCACCACGAGCGCTGGGATGGCAGCGGTTATCCAGATGGCTTGCGTGGCGAACAAATCCCCCTTTCAGCGCGTATTTTTGCGGTGGTGGACGTGCATGACGCGCTTATTTCCGCTCGTCCCTACCGGCCCGCCTGGACGAAACAGGCCGCACGGGCTTACATTCAGGAACAATCGGGAAAGCTTTTTGACCCTATGGTGGTTAAAGTTT
>JAPLGV010000370.1 GCA_026389975.1 Chloroflexota bacterium | reverse complement strand
AGAGATAAAAATCGTCCAGACCGCTGCCGAGGATTACCCGATGGCGCTCAAAGAGCACGGCGTGGACTTCGCCCTCGACAACCGCCACCTGTGGATCCGCATGCCCAGCCAGTGGGCCATCCTTCGCATCCGCGGGACCGTCATCTCGGCCATCCGCGAGTGGTTCGAACTGAACGGCTTCATCAACATGGACACGCCCATCCTGACCCCGGCAGCCGTCGAAGGCACCACCACCCTGTTCGAGACCGAATACTTCGACGAGGGCAAAGCCTACCTGAGCCAGTCCGGCCAGCTCTACAACGAAGCGAACATCATGGCCTTCGGCAAGGTCTACTGCTTTGGCCCGACCTTCCGCGCCGAAAAATCCAAGACCCGCCGCCACCTGACCGAGTTCTGGATGGTCGAACCGGAGATCGCCTTCTGCGACCTGGACGGGTTGATGGAGATCGAGGAGCAGTTCGTCACGCATATCGTCAAGCGCGTCCTGCGGGACCGGGGACCTGAGTTGAAATCCCTGGGCCGCGACCTGACGAAGTTGGAAAAAATCGAACCGCCCTTCCCGCGCATCTCCTACGACGAGGCTGCCAAAGTCATCCAGGAACTCTATGAAAAAGAGACCGACCCTGAAAAGAAGGATTTGCTCAAATTCGAATGGGGCATGGACTTTGGCGCGCCGCACGAGGTGGCTCTGACCAACCGTTACGAGAAGCCGGTCTTCGTCTACGGCTACCCGACTCAGGTCAAGGCCTTCTACATGGAACCTTGGCCGGATCGTCCCGAAGTCTGCAAGTCGGTGGACTTGCTCGCTCCGGAAGGTTGCGGCGAAATCATCGGCGGCTCGGAGCGCATGTCCAGCCCCGACCTGCTGCTCCAGCGCATCCACGAGCACGGACTGCCGGAAGCAGCCTACAAATGGTACCTGGACCTGCGCCGCTACGGTTCAGTCCCCCACTCCGGCTTCGGGATGGGCGTGGAACGGACGGTGGCTTGGATCTGCGGTATCGAGCATATCCGTGAAGCGATCGCCTTCCCGCGTATGATCAAGAGAGTGTATCCATAGCCGATAGCGTTTAGCAGTTAGCGATTAGCGATTGAAGGGAAGCATGAAGGATTTTCGCGAGTTGAAAGTATGGGAAAGAGCTCACGGGCTGGTTCTGGCAATTTACAAAGCGACTGAGGCCTTCCCGCGCCAGGAATTGTACAGTCTAACGAATCAAATCCAACGCGCCGCCGTCTCGATCCCGGCCAATATTGCAGAAGGCTGTGGAATGAGCGGCGACGCCGACTTTGGACGCTATCTCCAAATCGCGATGGGCTCTTCCAGCGAACTCGAATACCTGCTTCTGCTTACGCATGACTTAAACTATCTCAACAACGTTGTCTAGGAAGAGTTATCTGGCAATCTTATCGAAACCCGCAAAATGCTCAACGCCCTCATCCAGCGGCTAAAAGCCAATCGCTAACCGCCAACCGCTGTTAATCTTTCCCTACCCACCCCTCTTACTTTATGGTATAAAACATGTGCCCTGCTGTGCTCGCGATGCTGCACCTCCGTTCTGAGCCAACACCCACAATAAGGGATCCAATCTCGCGACAAGGATGCGATAGGCTTCGGCCAAGGCTGACTTGCCGGGTAGGAGCCCGACCTGCTAAAGCAGGTTCAGAACCTTGCAACACACGGCATAAGCGGGGTTTTCTTACTGTTTCTTGCATAAATCTCTGAACTTGCTGTTATCGAATTGCAGGCATTTCATGAAATTTTGGTTCAGATATTTACGCAGTACCCTGTAAACAACAGAATACGGAGAAATAGCGGCTGGCTCCCGGTTCTGCCGGGAGTACGAGGTGGAGGTTCTGTCCCGCGAGGGACACGCTAAAGACCTTTCTCCCCTCTCTCTTCATCCCCTTCGGGGATACCCTGCGGGTACGATGTGCTACGCGAGGAGAGGGTCGGGGAGGGGTCCGAAAATCGGATAGATCAGCGGATGCCTCCGGAGCCCGGTCACAGGCTCCTTTCTCCCTTCCAGAAGAAGCGCCCGACAACGAACAGGTTTAAAAAAACTCTGTTTGTCGTCCAATCTTAAAACTGACCGGTAACGGTCAGGACAAAGGACGGCGCAGTGGTCAGGCAAAAGAATAGCCTGTTCTAATATGGAAGGGCTGCCAACCGGATATTTTGCGTTACCAGAGGCACGCCCCCCGGGTGTGTCTTTTTGTTTATGGAGAACACGATGAGTATTGAACAGCATTGCACCCAGTGCCCGATCGGGTTGCCGCGCTCCTCCTGCGGACGTGGCATCCAGCCCTGGCCGGCGCGCCCGGCCTGAGACTGCTCTAAGCCTGTCCTAGCCCAGGCGAAGGGTCCGGTGCGCTCCGGCGTATTATCCCTGTAAATAATCAGGAGTGGATCGCCCTGAAAACATCAACTCAAAAATCTAGATTCATCAAAAGAGGAACTATGGAAACCAAAGAATTACTTGCTCTTGTCAAAGCCGATAATGTCAAATTTATCTCCTACCAGTTCACCGACGTAACCGGCGCGGTCAAAAGTGTGGACGCCCCCATCAAACAACTGGAGTTCACTCTGGAAGACGGCGTCTGGTTTGACGGCTCGTCGGTGGAGGGCTTCGCCCGCATCCAGGAAAGCGACATGCGCCTGGTGATTGACCCCGATACCTACGCCGTCCTGCCCTGGAGTCCCGCCGAAGCGCGCCGGGCGCGCGTCTTCTGCGACATCTACACCCCCGACGGACAGCCCTTCGATGGCGACCCGCGCGGGGCGCTCAAGCGCATACTTGCCAAAGTGTCGGAGCGGGGCTGGACCTATAACGTGGGCCCCGAACCTGAGTTTTTCCTGTTCCGCCGCAACGGGGGCGAGGGTATCCACCCTGTCCCGCATGATGTGGGCAGTTACTTCGACTTCTCCGCTGACGACGAGGCTGTGCGCGTCCGCACCGAACTGATGGACGCGCTGAACAGCATGGGATTGGAAGTGGAAGTGGGGCATCACGAGGTGGCCATCGGCCAGCATGAAATTGACTTCCGCTTCGCCGATGCGCTGCGCACTGCCGACAACGTGTTGACGCTGAAATATACCGTCAAAGCCATCGCCGCCAAACATGACTTGATCGCATCGTTCATGCCCAAACCCGTTTTCGGGATTAACGGTTCCGGCATGCACTGTCATCAATCCATTTTCGACAGCAAGGGCAACAACCTGTTCTACGATGCCAAAGATGAATATCACCTGTCCCCGCTGGCCTATGGGTTCATTGCCGGTCAGTTGAAGCACGCGCGTGCCCTGGCCGCGATCGTTGCGCCGACCGTCAATTCTTACAAACGGCTCGTCCCCGGGTACGAAGCTCCGGTTTACATCGGCTGGGCGCAGATCAACCGCTCGGCGCTGATCCGCATCCCGCGTTTCACCGAAGGCCGCATCAAGGCGATGCGCGCCGAACTGCGCTTCCCCGACCCGTCAGCAAATCCGTATCTGGCCTTTGCCACCATTCTGGCCGCCGCACTGGATGGAGTTGACAACAAGCTGACGCCTCCCGCTCCGCTGAACAACATCAACGTCTATCACCTTGCATTGCCTCACTGCCCGGTTCCCTGGCCGAAGCCCTGGGTGAATTGGAAAAAGACAAGGTTGTCCGCGCCGCATTGGGCGAGAACATCTACGACGCCTTCACACGCGCCAAGTGGGACGAATGGGACGCCTTCCGCATCAACGTGACCGACTGGGAAGTTGAACGCTATCTTGAAATTGCTTGATAAGTCCAACAATTCGAACAGGTCTGACAGGTCAAGTCGTCAGGCCTGTTCGACTTTACTGCTCCTAGCATAAATTTCTGAACTGAAGCTGCCAAAAAGCAGGGAATAAACGATAATTTTGGTTCAAATATTTACGCAGTACCCTGTAAGACCTGTGGAATTTGTCAGACTTGAAAAGGAATGAAGTTGGTATCCCGGTCATAGTAATCTTCGTTTTCCGCTTTCTTCAACTTGCTGACAGCCGCATAGGTCACAGGGGTCATCAGCGCTTCGACGCCAACCTTGAAGAGATAATTGGTCACGGCCAGTGTCAAGAAAAGGCTCCAGGGGAAAACATGGAACAGGGAAGCAATGACAACGAATACAAGCGTGTCCACCAGTTCGCCGACAATCGTACTGCCAATGGTTCGCGTCCACAGCCAACGGCCTCGGGTCAGGACCTTCATCTTGGCCAGCAAGAATGAATTGGTAAACTCCCCCGACCAATATCCCGCCAGGCTGGCCAATACGATGCCACCGCTTGACATCCCGCCCAGGATGGCAAGGTAAGCCGCGTCGCCGGCATATTGCTGCCACTGGGATTCGCCCGGCAGGGCGCTGACGATCCAGAAGATAGCCGCACTCAGCGCCAGGCAGGCAAACCCTGCCCAGATAACCCGGCGGGAGTTTTTGTAGCCATACACTTCGGTGAGAATATCGCCAAAGATGTAACTGACCGGGAAGAGAAGGGTGCCGGCATCAAAGGCCATGCGGACGCCGAAAATGCTGAAGCCCCAGTCCACGATTTTGGCCGAGGAGGCAATGTTGCTGACCACCAGGACCGTCACGAAGACCGCCATGATCAGGTCGAGATAACGGTAACGCCTTCCCATATTCACCTGCATTATCGGCTCATCATCCTGCAAAACGAACAAAGGCCCGGGGCGGAAGTCGGCTGTCCGCATTTGGGACAGAGGTGCAGTTCGGCTTGGATTTCTTCGCGCTCAGCAAATAGTCCGGATTTGCGGGCTTCGAGGAAGGAAAGGTAAAAAGACTGTTTCGCCCCGGGGCGGTCGCTTTCCAGTCTGTTGAGCAATTGTTTGTAATAAATCGAGGTCGAGCCGACGGAAAACGGGCACTCGTCATAAATGTACTCGATGCCGCGCAACAGGGCGTAGGCCAGCATCTCGCGCTCGTAGATGCGACAGAGCGGCTTGACTTTGCGCGCCAGGCCCGGGGTCCCCGGAAGCACCGGCCCCTGGCGGAGCAGGTACTCGCCCGCCCATGTCAGGGTATTCCCGAAGAGGACCGCAGCCTCGTCGTCCAGATTGTGACCGGTCGCCAGCACATCATAACCGAAGTCACGCGCGATGCGGTTCATCACGTGACGTTTGACCAGCCCGCAGACCGAGCACGGTTTGCCCCGCCCTCGATGGGATTTCAGGGCAAATTGCGGGATGGTTGCGCCGTATTCCTTCTGAACATCCACGATGTGCAATTTCAGGCTGCGCTCGTCGGCGAACTTCTCAGTCAGGCGTTGTGACTCAGACGAATAGCTGAGGCCTTCCCCTGTCGGAGACATTGGGCCATCAATGCCAAGACAGATGTACAAACCATCGGCTTGAACACCCAAGCGCTGAAGGATGTCCCAGAGCGAAAGCGAGTCCTTGCCACCGGAAACGGCGACTAGAACTTTTTCTTCGCGCGTGAACATCTTATACTTCTCGATGAAGCGCTCGGTTTGTTCGGGAATCCATTCGAGGTAATGGTCTTTGCACAGCGCCAGTTTATGCTGGCGCATGTTGACCACGGCTTTTTGGCCGCAAATCCGGCACTTCATCTAGCCTCCGGAAATCGCGGCGATGAGTTTAATGACATCACCATCTTTCAAAATCTCATCTTCAGCAATCAACTCGCTGTCCCGCGTGCAGATTACGCCTTCTGGCAGGATGTTGTTTTTCTTGAGCGCGTCCAGCAGGGTCATGCCGGGACGGACTTCATATTCTTGTTTACGTAAGATGAGTTTGACCATGGGCACTCCGGGGCGCGAATTTTACCATGCCTGGATGGATTATACACTTTCAAATCAACAGCCGCCGTCCCCGGCGGCGGAATCGAAATCTTGGGTCTTTGGGAATTCCCGTGATAGAGGGAAAGATATCCATCGCCACGGCGATTCCCAGAGAACCGAAATCTTTCAAGAAAACCGCAAATAATTTGGCGGAGACTTGCAGTTCGCGTATTCGCCGCGATAGTCTTCCGGCATCAGCAGCGCAATCTGAGACATGATCTCGTCTGCCATCGCCTGGCGAATCTCCCCGTTCACTTTTTCGCCCTTAGCGTCCAGGTAAAACGGCTTGCCCACACGGATATGGAAATCCGTCCGTTTGAGTTTCTTCAGGTTGGCGCCGAAGTCCTCCCCACCCCAGTGAGCCATCGGCAGGATGGGCGCGCCGGAGCGCAGCGCGATCAAAACAATCCCGGGCTGAGAGTGCAACAGGCGTCCGTTATTCGAGCGCGTCCCTTCGGGGGCAACGGCAAGGATATTCCCGGCCTTGAGCACATCCAAACAGCGGCGGATAGCCTCCAGGTCCGCTTCGCCGCGGCGGATTGGAATGGCATCCCACATGTCAAACAGCCAGCCCATAAACTTGCTGTTCCAGGTCTCGATTTTCGCCAGTCCGATCATTTTACGCGGCTGGAGATGGGCAAACAGCAAAGGGACCTCGAGCGAGTTGATGTGGTTTACGGCCAGAATCAACGGTCCCCGCGCTGGGACCTGCGCCAGCCGGGAACGCTCGATCCGGCATAGAACACTTGTCGCCACCTGAATTACCCAAGAGACAAAAGAATGGACCGGCTTCATGCGGCAGGTTTCTGGGTGATGAACTCGATCTGCGCCGGAAGCAGTTCGATGGTCAGTTCCTTGCCCTCGAAGCAGACCGTCTCGCCATCGCAGTGGACCGGGAGCGTACCCTGCACCGCTGTGACCTTCACCTTGCGGGCCTGGGCCATGATCACTTCTTTTTGTGTAGCCTGGGTACCCTTCATGAAGTAGGGGATGAGACCGAAAATGCGCAACTGGCTGACTGCATGGGCAATGCACAGGTCGAAGCTGCCGTCGCCGGGGTCGCCGTTGGGGGCAAAGAAGAAGCCGCCGCCCATGCGCCGCCCGTTCATGATTGAAAGCATCAGCGGGGAGATATCCATCTCTTTGTCATCGTAGGTCAGTTTGACGGCAGGCGCTTTGTAATAAACGAAGATGGTTTCGATGGCAGCAATGAGATACAGGAGCAGGCCGCGCATCCAGCGGATTTTGGCAGCCACGAAACCAGTGGCGGCGTCGAAACCGATACCCACGCCGTTGCCGAAGTAGCGGCCTTCGGGATAATCGCCTCCCTTGACAATGCCCACGTCAATGGGGCGGCGGTAGTTCTCGGCCAGGATTTTACAGCCCGCTTCCACCCCGCCAGGGATGCCCATGCCATAAGCAAAATCGTTCCCGGTGCCCACGGCGATCTGCCCCATGGTAGTTTTGTCAAATCCGGCCAGCCTGGCACGCATCAGGCCATTCAGCACTTCATTGGCTGTCCCGTCACCGCTGGCAATGATGACGGTTTCATATCCATCGCGAGCACCTTGCTCGGCCAACTCCGCGGCGTGCCAGGGACGTTCAGTCAGCACTAATTTGTAATCAATGTTGTATTTTTTCAATTCTTGTTCCATCAACGGCAGGGAACGTCCGGCAAATCCGCGGCCGGAAATAGGATTAACAATGAGCAGGGAACGGGGCATGAACCACTCTCCTCAAAAAAAGTATGCTGTATTTTACATAATAACCCCAGGAAAGGGGCAACGTTTCTGATACAATAACCCCGAATTATGTTTATTCTATTGCCCATCTTTTTGATGCTCCTGACCGCACTGACGCTGATACTCTTGCGTTTTGTGCGGCCGAACTTCAAATATCCCTGGATGCTCGCCGTCGGGGGAGCAACTCTAGCTCTCATCGGCATATTCCTCTGGCACATCCGCCTCCCCCAAAGCATTTCTCTGGCCCCCTGGCAGCCGGTGAAGCTCTTCTTCTTTTCGCCCACCTGGCTGGCAGACGGGATATCCTGGCCGTATGCCCTTTCCCTGGCTGCATTAGCTGCAGCGGTTATCTGGACCTCGGTCGTGCGTGCGGAAAACGATCCGGCTGCCTGGGCTGGGACGCTCCTGCTCACCGCGCTGGGCATCCTGGCGGTGGCCGCCGAAAATCCTCTGACGCTTATCCTGGTCTGGTCCTCGATTGACCTGGCCGAATTGATCACCATGCTCCGTTCCACTGAAGGCGAGGAGCAAAATCAGGGTGTAGTGATTGCATTCGCAGCCCGCTTGGCCGGGACCGGGCTGGTCTTGTGGGCCAACCTGGTCAGCACGGCAGGCGGAATACTGATGAACTTCCGCGCCACCCCTGCCAGCGCCGGGACTTACCTGTTGATCGCGGCGGGCCTGCGACTGGGCGTCTTTCCCCTGCACTTACCCTATCGGAAGCAAAACGTTCTCCGGCGCGGATTCGGGACATCCCTGCGGCTGGTCTCGGCGGCGGCCAGCCTGAGCCTGCTGGCACGCATTCCGGCCAATGCTTTGAAATCGTCTCTGCCGCCATATTTACTCATCCTGGCGGCTGTCGCCGCCCTTTACGCCGGCTGGATGTGGCTGCGCGCCTCCGACGAAATCCTGGGCCGCCCGTTTTGGGTGCTGGGAATGGCCTCCTTGTCCGTCGCCGCCAGTCTACGCGGCAATCCAACCGGGAGCATCGGCTGGGGCGTTATGCTTATCCTGGGCGGCGGGTTATTGTTCCTTTTCTCGGCACGCCAGAGGAGTACCATCTGGTTGCCCCTGCTTGGTCTCTGGGGTCTTTCATCCCTGCCTTTCTCCCCCTCCGCATCCGTCTGGCAGACCGGGAACCAGAATTCCTGGTTGTTTGTCATTCCGTTCCTTCCTGCTCAAGCGTTATTGATGGCCGGGTTCATCCGCCACGCCCTCCATCCCGGAGAAACCAGCCTTGAATCGCAGGAAAGATGGACGAAGGTTCTGTACCCGACCGGGCTGTTCCTGCTTGCTGCAATTGCCATCCTGCTCGGCCTGTGGGGCTGGGACGGGGCGCGCAGCCTCGGTCAGTGGTGGGCAGCCATCATCGCCAACATACTGGCTGCCGGGTTTACAGCGTTGGCACTTACCGTCCTGGTCCGGGTGGTGCCGGCCAGCAGTCCCAACCAGTGGACGCGTATCTTCCGTCTCGAGCGGTTGTATCAAATGCTGACAACCATTTATGATTTTTTCCGCAGGATTGCCGACATAATTACGTCATCTCTGGAAGGAGAAGGCGGCTTGCTCTGGTCATTACTGCTGCTCACTTTGATCCTCTCCGTCCTCTCCACACGAGTACTCTCCGTCCTCTCCACGCGAGGCCGGTAACATGATTACCATTCTAAATTGGATTGCCTTTCTCATTGTGTTGGTCACCTCCGTCGGTCTGCTGCTCCAAAGGGATTGGCGCTGGGGTATTGGTTTGCTGGCAATTCAATATTTGAGCATTTTCTGGCTGGTCCAAACCCATTGGCCTGTCTCAATGGCCGCCGCCAAACTGGTCACTGGCTGGATGGCCTGCGCAGTCCTTGGCATCGCGCAACTTAACACCGATCCCGCGGAAGAGGCTGAGGCATCCTGGCCTCAGGGGCGATTATTTCGCCTTTTTACCGCCGGGATCATCACGGCCGCCACCTTTGCACTTTCCTTGCGCGCCTCCAGTTGGTTGGGACTCGGTCTGCCGATCGCCTGGGGCAGCCTCCTCTTAGTTGTAATGGGATTACTTCAACTCGGCATCAGCGCGCAGCCCTTCCGGGTGATCCTTGGCCTGTTGACGGTCCTGGCCGGGTTCGAGATCCTTTACGCCGCGGTGGAAAGCTCCACCCTGGTCGCTGCCTTGTTGTCCGCCGTCAATCTTGGTCTGGCATTGACCGGCGCCTACTTCCTGAATATGCCCCAGGAGGAAAAACCATGAACGCACCGTTCTTATGGATTTTCCTCCCGCTCACCCTGGCAGGCTTACTCATGCTGCTACGCAATCAGAAAGTGATTGCCCTGATTGCCTGTATTTTCACCCTTTTCCTGACTCTGGCTGCCTGGTTGCTGCCGATTGACACTGCCATGACAATCGGGAACGTGTCTTTCAAACTTTCATCTTCCTTTGAAATTCTGGGACGGCATCTCGTTCTAGGCTCCGCCGACCGGTCTTTGCTGGCCCTGATCTACGGCTCGGCGATCGTCTGGTTTGCCGTCGCTCCCGCAGTGAAGACAGCCCGCCCCCTGACCTCTCTGGGATTGTCAATCACCGCCCTGTTGGTAGCCGCGCTGGCAGTCGAACCGTTCCTTTACGCTGCTCTGCTGATCGAAATGGCAGTGCTTCTTTCCATCCCGCTGCTTTCGGCGCCAGGGCAAAGACCCGGCAAGGGGTTGATCCGCTTTTTGATTTTCCAGACTCTCGCCATGCCGTTCATTCTCTTCTCCGGCTGGTTGTTGGCCGGGATCGAGGCCAACCCCGGTGACCTAAAATTAGTACAACAAGCGGCCATCCTGATCGGTCTGGGTTTTTCCTTCCTGCTGGCAGTTTTCCCTTTCTACAGTTGGATCCCCATGTTGACGGAGGAATCGTCGCCCTACTCAGTCGCCTTCATTCTGTGGATGTTCCCCACAGTGACCATATTCTTCGGGTTGGGGTTTTTGGATCACTACACCTGGCTGCGCGATGCGCCCGCCCTGGGGAGCGTTTTGACGACCGTTGGTATACTCATGGTTGTTAGCGGCGGTCTCCTGGCAGCCTTTCAACAGCACCTGGGACGCATCATGGGATATGCCGTCATCATGGAGACGGGGTTCTCCATACTGACCCTCAGTCTGGGGGGAACAGTGGGGCTGAATATTCTCTTCATGCTCTTTGTTCCCCGGACCCTCAGTTTGGTTGTTTGGGCACTCGCCTTAACCATTCTGAAAGAGCATTCACCAACGCTGATCCTGAGCGACATCAAAGGCCTGGTACGCATCTGGCCTTTCGCGACTTCCGGGCTGGTGCTGGCAAACCTGGCATTGGCTGGAATGCCTTTACTGGCCGGGTTTCCGCCTCACCAGGCCATCTGGGAGGGGCTGGCCTCAATATCTCTGCCTGTTGTCATCTGGGTGCTGATCGGTAACCTCGGCCTTTTCTTCAGCGCAGTCCGCGTAATGTTGGCTTTCGCCGCCGCTCCCGAAGGAGCCCACTGGGAATCTCGTGAAACGGGAGCGCAGCGCATCCTCCTTGCCCTCGGCTTCCTGGCTCTCCTCCTGCTGGGATTATTCCCACAATGGGTGCTGCCGTTGTGGACGAAACTTCCGGCAATTTTTACTCACCTGGGGCGATAGCCCAATTTCATAATCATACCAGACGGGCAGACTCGACTGCAACTTACTGCTTCTTGCATAAATCCGTGAACCTTGAACGATCAAAAAACAGGGACCTTCGGCAGCAATTTTACTGCTTCTTGCATAAATCTGAA
>JAPLGV010000162.1 GCA_026389975.1 Chloroflexota bacterium | reverse complement strand
GCCGGGCATCTGATCTTCGATGTGCGTATATAGCGTTCCGCCCAGCCCCACATTGATCACTTGAAAACCCCGGCAAATTCCCAGGAAAGGTTTTTCATCATGCACAAGAGTATCCAGGAGAGATAATTCGATTGAATCACGCTCTGCGTCCACACCTCCTACGCGTGGGTGTGGCTCACTGCCAAACCGGTCGAGGGCAATGTCTCCTCCGCCGGTAAACAGGATTCCATCCAGGCGTCCGCAGAGTGTCCGGCAAGTTCCATCAGTCAGGTTGGATGGAATTAACACCGGCACGCCCCCGGCCTGGACCAGCGCATCTACATAAGCACGCAAAAGAGCCACGATGGGCAAATCTTTATCATTTTTCCCTTGATAGGTTGTTACGCCAATAATTGGACAGGCCATATCCTCTCCGCAAATAATACAAAAGGGCGCAGAACGCATCTGCACCCTTTTATTGTAAGCGATTTTCGAATTATTCGAACTTCTGCTTCAGGTGAGCCTTCTTGCCCGTCAGTCCACGCAGGAAATACAACTGCGCCCGGCGGACGTGGGTGTGGCGGTCTACCACAACCTTGTCAATGCGCGGGGACACCAGCAGGAAGGTACGTTCCACACCGATGCCATTGGAGGCCGTGCGGCGGACAGTGAAGTTGGCATTGTTACCGCCCTTGCGCATGCGGATGACCGTGCCTTTGAACTCCTGAATGCGCTCGCGTTCACCTTCCTTGATGCGAACATGCACACTTACCTGATCCCCGGCTTTCAAATCGGGGATATTCGGGTTCTTGGTGGTATTGAAGTTTTGATTCAAATCAATCATCTGAAATCTTCCTTAACAAAAAGTTTATTGCCTTGTGGTGCGGGGCGAGATTATAACATGCGTCCTGAAAGGGGACAAGGCCAAAATTCGGGTATAATTTCCGAGCCAGCCCCCGTAGCTCAATGGATAGAGTAATGGACTTCGAATCCAGTGGTTGCGGGTTCGACTCCCGCCGAGGGCATTACCAAACAGGAGACCAGTTCGACGGTCTCCTGTTTTGCAGGCAACCAGACCGTGAATACCGCAGATTTGACCCTTGCGGATATCGTTGCACAGGAGCACAACATTGAAAACCATTGACCGCAAGTGGTGGGTATTCGTTGCCATAGGCACCGGTTCCTTTATGGCAGCCCTGGATGGGAGCGTGGTCAACATCATCCTGCCCGTCGTGCGGGAGGCCTTTACCAGTAACGTGGCCACCGTCGAATGGGTGGTCACGATTTACCTGCTTGTCTTGAGCGGACTGCTGCTCACCTTTGGCCGCCTGGGAGACCTGCGCGGGCACAAGTCCGTGTACGTGTGGGGGTTCGGCATTTTCGCCACCAGTTCGGCGCTGTGCGGGGCGGCGCAAACCCCGGAAACGCTCATCCTGTTTCGCGGCGTACAGGCCATCGGTGCGGCCATGCTGGCCTCCAACGCTCCCGCCATCCTGACCGGCAATTTCCCCGGCAACATGCGCGGCCGGGCGCTCGGACTGGCATCCATGATGACCTACATCGGCCTGACAGTCGGCCCGTCATTCGGCGGCTGGCTGGCGCAGGCTTTCGGCTGGCGGAGCGTATTCTACATCAACGTGCCAGTCGGTGCGCTGGCGTTGATTCTGAGCTTGGTCTTCATCCCGAAGGATTCCCCCGCCGAAAGCAGACAGCGCTTCGACCTGCCCGGCGGGCTGCTCTTCCTGGCTGGGTTGACGGCGCTCCTGCTCGGCCTGAATAAAGGCGCAGACTGGGGCTGGGCGTCGCTCCCGGTGCTGGGACTTCTGGCCGGGGCCGTCCTCCTGATGGTCATTTTCATCCTGGTCGAACGCCGCTCCCCCGCCCCGATGCTGGACCTGAGCTTGTTCCGTGTGCCGCTGTTCTCGGCGGCCACCGCCAGTGCGGTGCTTAACTACATCTGTGTGTACACCATCACCTTCCTGATGCCCTTCTATCTTATCCAGGGTCGCGGACTGAACTCCGCCCAGGCCGGGCTATTGCTGACCGCCCAGCCTATCATCATGGCAATCGCCGCACCCATCAGCGGGGCGCTCTCCGACCGGACCGGGTCACGCTGGCCGGGGATGATCGGCATGGGACTGCTCTCGGCCGGCTTGTTTTTGCTGGCGGGTCTCGGGTCCGCCACACCGCTGTTGTTTGCGGGACTGGCGCTGGCGTTGGCGGGTCTCGGCACCGGGACATTCATCTCGCCCAACACGAGCGCGCTGATGGGGTCCGCGCCGAAACAGCGCCAGGGGATCGCGTCCGGGGTCCAGGCGGCGGCGCGCAACGTCGGCATGGTGCTGGGCATCGGGCTGGCCGGGGCCATCTTTACCACCCACCTGGCGCAGAATACGCCCGAGGCGTTTTACCGGGGCATTGACATGGGTTTCCTGGCCGCGGGTGGGATCGCCGTGCTTGGGATTGTCATGTCAGCCATCAAAGAGAAGTAGACTTAACGCAATCGTTTTTTAACGCGAGCGCAAAGGATTTTTTATTATCTTCGCGACTTTTGCTTTTTCGCACGAGTTACCCGGCAGACAACTCAAAAACACCTTATAATAAAGAAAATCCGAATTTTATCCGCCAAGGCGGGAAAGAAAGAAAATAAAATGCCCGAAGAACAACTCTCTTCACAAATAAGACATAAAATCGCAATCCTGATTGACGGCGATAACGCCCAGGCTAACCTCCTGCCGCAGACGCTGGTGGAGGCCGGGAAATACGGCCTGGTCACCGTGCGCCGCATCTACGGGGACTGGACCACCTCCAGCATGAACTCCTGGAAAGACGTGCTGAACTTCCACGCCGTCCAGCCCATCCAGCAGTTCCGTTACACCATCGGCAAGAACGCCACCGACAGCGCCATGATCATTGACGCCATGGACCTGCTCCACTCCAGCGTTGTGGACGGCTTCTGCCTGGTCTCCAGCGACAGCGATTACACCCGTCTCGCCACCCGGATCCGCGAAAGCGGTGTGTTCGTGATGGGCATCGGCGAGAAGAAGACGCCCAAACCATTCGTCAACGCCTGCGACGTGTTCGTATACACGTCCAACCTGGTGGTCGAGCAGAAGACCCACCGCGCCGCCACGCAGCGACCAAGCTCGCGCAGGAAACCTTCTGCGGTCTCCGTTGCGCCCGCCAGCACTCCTGCACCGATCGCAACTCCCGCACCCATGCCCGAACCGGGCAACGAGAACGACCCGATGCCGATCGTCCGCCAAGCCTACGAGATTGCCCAGCAGGAAGACGGCTGGGCGCGCCTCGATCACATGGGCAACGCCCTGTATCAACTGGACCCCGGCTTCGACCCACGCACCTATGGCCACCGCCAGCTCTCACGCATGATCGCCAGTTACAAGGATTTATTCCAGATGCGCACGCAGGAGGTTGACGGCTCCACGCTGTTTTACGTGAAGATGAAAGAATAACAGGAGTCAGACATGGAAGGAATACGGTTTGTCACAGATGACAAAGGCCAGAAGGTCGCGGTCATGATTGACTTGCAGAAATATGGCGAACTCTGGGAAGATTTCTACGATAGTCTCACTGTGCGACTGCGAGTCAAAGAGCCACGCGAGAGCCTGGAAACGGTCAAAAAACATCTGCGCAAACAGAGCAAGCTTGATGACTGACTACAAGATCACATTTGCCCGGTCTGCTCGTAAAGAACTGGAAAACCTCGACGCCCACATCGTTAACCGC
The DNA here is from genome assembly GCA_026389975.1 of Chloroflexota bacterium. Taxonomy (GTDB): domain Bacteria; phylum Chloroflexota; class Anaerolineae; order Anaerolineales; family Villigracilaceae; genus UBA877. The sequence continues at coordinate 153 of JAPLGV010000162.1, read as the reverse complement.
ATCTTTTCCAAAATAGAAGCACTGGCAAAAGAAGCACGAGCGGTTGGAGGCCGGCGCGGGAGGCGTAGAGGGCTGCCGACAGGCCCGCCGGACCCGCGCCGAGGATGAGCACTTTAACGTGCTGAGATTCTGCTTTGGAATTGGAAAGCCCGT
>JAPLGV010000167.1 GCA_026389975.1 Chloroflexota bacterium | reverse complement strand
GAACTTCAAGCAGCGCGCAGCGGAACTCGGCTATCCGATGCTTGCGATCAATGTTTACGATCAAGCGACGAAGAAGCGGCTTTTTCCACCATACAGTCTGAAGGAGATCGGCGGGATGCGGATTGGTCTTGTGGGCATCGCCTCCAATATTGTAGACAAGACCATGCCACCTTCCTTCAGCGAAGGGCTGCACTTCACCCTTGGTCGAGAAGAACTCCCTCCCATCATCGACGTTCTACGCACCCAGGAGAAGGTAGACCTGATCGTTCTCATCTCTCACCTCGGGTTTCCCCAAGACATGAAGCTTTTATCGGAGGTGCAGGGTATCGATATTTGCCTGAGCGGTCACACCCATAACCGTCTATCTAAGCCAGTTTTCCAAGGGAAAACCCTTGTCATACAGTCGGGCTGTCATGGATCCTTCTTGGGGCGCCTGGATTTGGAAATAGAGGGGAGACAAATCGTTGACTATCGGCACCATCTGATTGAAGTTGAAGCCAACATACCCCCTGATCCCGAAGCAGATGATCTCATACGACAAGCGCTCGCGCCTTATCAAGAGGAACTGTCAACGGTTGTGGGTGAAACAGCAACCGCGCTCAACCGAGCCACCATGCTGGAAACGACGATGGACAATTTCCTGTTGCAGGCGTTGCTGGAAAGCACGGGCGCGCAATTGGCATTCTCGAATGGTTGGCGCTTTGGCGCACCGATCATTCCTGGGAAGGTCACTTTAAATGATCTTTACAACATGATTCCGATGAACCCGCCGATCTCAACGGTCGAGTTGACGGGCGAGGAAATTGTCGCGATGCTGGAGGAGAATCTGGAACGGACATTTGCGCGCGATCCGTACGGCCAGATGGGTGGGTACGTCAAACACAGCCTCGGTCTCAACGTGTACTTGAAGATCGAGAATCCGCCCGGACAGCGCATCCAGCAAGTGTTTGTGGGCAATGAAGAGGTACAACCGGGGCGCTATTACCCCGCGGCTTATGTCACCGAACAAGGCGTCGCTCGCAAATATGGTCGGCAGCGTGAGAATCATCCTGAGCGAGCGCTTGATGCAATGCAGGCGTACCTCGCCAAGCATCGCCCGCTGCACGCGGAACTCAAAGATACGTTCGTTGCTGTATAGAAAATCCTCACCCTGATTGTTACCATGACAAAGAGCGATCCCGGAAGAAACGCGCAAGAACCAATTTGGCATAGCTTGAGTATCCAAGATACTCTCCAACGGCTGGATAGCCTCGCAATAGGGCTGACTAGCATCGAAGCCACCGGGCGTCTGGCGCAGCATGGGCGTAATGAAATCATCCGCCGCAAGCCGGTCTCACCCTGGAAGCTGCTGTTCAAACAGTTCGTCAATTATTTCATCCTGGTCTTGCTCTTTGCGGCCATTCTGGCATTTGCCGTAAGCTTCCTCCCGGGGGAAAGCGGGCGCCGGCTCACCGCCTATTTCATTCTTGGCATCATCGTCCTGAGCGTCGCTTTGAACTTTTTCGAAGAATACCGCGCCCAGAAAGAGTTGGAAGCCCTGGACAGGCTGCTGGTGTTCAAGACCACTGTCCTGCGGGCCGGTATTCCTCAGCAAATCGACGCAGCGGAAGTGGTCCCCGGTGACATCCTGGTGCTGACGCATGGGCAGAAGGTCCCCGCGGATGCGCGCCTGATCGAAGCACACAGCCTGCGTACGGACGAGTCGGCCCTCACCGGCGAAAGCGTCGGGGTGGATAAATCCCCCGAGCCGGTTACACCGGACGCGCCCTTGGCGGAGCGCACCAGCATGGTGTTCGCTTCAACTTACATCACGCATGGGACCGGCCAGGCAGTCGCCGTCTGCACCGGAATGACCACAGAAGTCGGTCAAATTGCCGAGACATTGGGGCAAATGGCCGAGCGCCCCACCCCCTTTCAGGTCGAAGTGCAAAAGATGGCCCGCCAAATGACCGTCATCGTGGCCGCCCTGGCGGCAGTCGTGGCTGTCATTCTGCTCTTTTTCCTGCACGAACCGCCGGTCGACGTTGCGCTCAACACCCTCAGCCTGGCGATCGCCACCATCCCCGAAAGCCTGCCCATCGTTCTGACCTTCGCCCTGGCCCTGGGCGCCCGGCAGATGGCCCGGCGCAAGGCGGTGGTGCGGCGTCTGTCGGTGGTCGAGTCGCTCGGGTCGGTTGACACGATCTGCACCGACAAGACCGGCACCCTGACCCAGAACCTGATGACGGTGCAGCGCCTGTACGTTGGTGGGCAGATGGTCGAGATCTCTCAAGGAATCAAAGAAAACCACGGGGCGGTCGAACTGCTGCGAGCGGCGATCCTTTGTAACGAGGCGACAGTCGGCAACGGGGCTGACTCCGAGGTCCACGGCGATCCGGTGGACACGGCGCTGGTAAAGGCCGCCCAAGTTGCAGACCTGGACCCCGAGCAGGCGCGCAAAGATACTCCGCGGGTGAACGAGATTCCCTTCAACTCCGAACGCAAGATGATGACCACTATCCATGCGCAGGACGGGCGACAGGTGGCTATTACCAAGGGGGCGCCTGGTCCCGTGCTGGTACATTGCACTTCCTGCCAAGAAGGGGCGCAGGAATATCCACTCGCGGACCAGCGCTGCCAGGCTATCCGCCAGCGGGTGACCGAGCTGCAGAGCCAGGGATTTTATGTCCTGGGGGTGGCAAGCAAGGAATTATCACGAGATGAGCCGCTCGAGCAGGCCGAGAGCGGGATGGCCTTCCTTGGCCTGCTGGCCCTGATCGATCCGCCTCGCCCTGGAGCTGCTGAGGCCATTGCTCGTGCCCAGGGAGCCGGTATCCGGGTGGTGATGATCACTGGCGATAACGGCCCGACCGCCCAGGCGATTGCTGGAACGCTCGGGATTGGGCAGCGCGTCGTGGATGCACGGGAGATGGGAGGCATCACCGGTCAGGGGCTCACTGAACTAATGAAAGAGGTGGACATCGTGGCGCGCGCCACGCCGCAGGTCAAGCAGCAGGTGCTTCAGGCCCTGCAGGATGCCG
>JAPLGV010000330.1 GCA_026389975.1 Chloroflexota bacterium | reverse complement strand
TGTCGGACATGGCAATTTCAAGGTTGAAGTCGGGCGTGGAGCCGCGGATGGTCGTCCCGGCGCCCAGTCCCACCATACGGAGGCGGCTGGCGAACTTGGTCTTCAGCCCGGTGACGCGCAAGCCGGTATCAGAGGCGGTGTCGTCGTAGCCGTACTCGTTGTGCATGTCGAAGACCAGCACGGAAGCCTTGGCATGCTGCATCAGCCCGGCCAGCACGATGCGGGTCAGGAACGACTTCCCGGTCCCGGTGGCGCCGAAGACTCCCGCCGAGCGCTGGACGAACTTGTCCAGGTCGATGCAGACGGGATGTCCCTGCTCGCGGGTGGTTCCGATAACGAACTTGCCCTTCTCGGCCGGGTTGCCGAAGATCTCGGCGATGTCGCCGCCGGAGGCCATGCGCACCGGGGCATGGTGCGGTGGGACGGTCTTGACCGGGAGTGGGCGCGGCGGTTTCTCGGCGTGTTCTTTCATCCAGGCCGCGTACTCCGGCGACCCCGGTTCGGGTCCGCGCTCGAGCATCAGGGCCGGCAGGATTTCGAGGTTGGTGTAGAGCGTCTGGCCGTGCAGGGCGTGGGCCAGGGCAGGCGGCAGGCGCGTCTCGGTCTGCTCGTCCGCAAACCTGGGATCCGTTGCGCCGAGCTGCAGGTCGGTGACCAGACCGTAGAACTGCCAGTCGCCGCTGGGGATGACGACGAACGCGCCCTCCTGCACTTCCTGCGCGGGGACGGTCAGCCGGGCGCGGAACGACTCTTTCAGTCCGCCGCCGACGATGTATCCGATTGGAGATTGAGGATTGTTGATTGAGGATTGGGCCATTTGGACCTCGTTGACTTCGATTGGTGATTGAGGATTTCTGATTGTCGATTGGATGATCTGATAGTGTTGACTTTGACGATCTAACTTGGGTTTGCCGGTTGAGGTTTTCGCGGGCAGTTTTGGCGGAGGCGGTCAGGATGGCAACGAGTTCATTGGCTTCCTGCATGAGTGGCTTCAGTTTGCCTGGCGAGACGATCCCGGCTTCGGCCAGCATTTCCAGCCAGTGCTGTGACTCGTCGGCCTCTTCGATAGTGATCCGACCTTCGAGATAAAGTCGGCTTTGGAACGCCCTCGGCAGGCGGCGCGGTAGTTTGCCCCGACAGACAGGGCGGAACGTAACAATTGATTGTCAATTACCCTGCCCGCCTGCGTGGATGGCAGGGATTCAACCAGTTTGATGGTATTCAACCCGAATTTCTTCGTTCTCTTCTTTAACTCTTCAGCGTCCATAAAAAGTCTCCACCGTCCGCGTGCCAATCAACAATCTAAAATCCACAATCAGCAATTCTTTTTTTTGCCAAGTCAACATATTTTTTATCAATCTCATACCCAACATACCGCCGGTTTGATTTGAGCGCCGCAATCGCCGTCTGACCGCTGCCAATAAATGGATCTAAAACGATTTCATTCTCAAAGGTGTAGAGTTGGATCAACCGCCGCGGCAGCTCGACCGGGAACGGGGCGGGGTGACCGATCTTGCGTGCCGGTTCAGCGGCGAAGTTCCAGACGGATTTGTTGAATTCCAGGAATTCGTCGCGGCTGATGGTGTTTTCCCGTTTTGCGGGGTTCTGGCGTTTGAAGGTGTCCTTGCAAAAGACCAGGATGTACTCGTGCACGTCGCGCAGGGTCGGATTGCCCGCCGATTTCCAACTGCCCCAAGCCGTGGACGGGGAGGCGCTGGCGGCTTTGTTCCAGATGATTTCGCCGCGCATCAGGAAGCCGAGAGCGATAGCTTGTTCGGCGATGAAAGCGTGCAGAGGGATGTAGGGCTTGCGGCCCAGATTTGCCACGTTGACGCACATCCGCCCACCGGGGACCAGGACGCGCTGGGTCTCTTTCCAGACGCGCTGGAGGAAGGCCAGGTATTCATCGAGCGTTAAATCCTCATCGTATTCCTTGCCGACGTTGTAGGGTGGCGAAGTGACCATCAGGTGTACCGAGCAGTTCGGGAGTTCGGTCATCGCCTCGGCGGTGTGGCAGAAGATGCGGTCGAGCGATTCGGCAGGGATGGGATTCTCGACGTAAGGCACGTCCTGTCCGCGCGGCTGGTTGTCGTAGAGTTTCCCGGCATAGAAAGCCGACGAGTCGTGTCCGACCCGGCCGGGGGAGCCGAATGCACTGGTTTTCGTTGATTTTCGTTTTGTCATATTTTTCTAAACACAAAGGGCACAAAGGTTCACAAAGAGGTTTTAGACCACCATTCGCTTGATACCGTCCTTTAGATGCGAGACGGTGAAATTGATGAGAAAACCGAGCCGGATGCCAGTGAGTCGAAGGTAGGTAAGGAGTTGCGCTTCGTAAACGGGATTCATGGTTTCGACAGCTTTGATTTCAACGATAACACACTTCTCTACAAGGAAATCCAACCGCAGGCCACCTTCCAACCGAATACTTTTATAAGCAATTGGGACAGCAACTTGCGTTTCTACCGACAACCCGCTTGCACCAATCTCGTAGGCGGTACAGGTCTCATAGACTGATTCGAGCAGTCCCGGGCCAAGAGCAGTATGAACTCTATAAGCCGCATCCAGCACAATTTTGCCAATCCGCTCTGTTTCGGATGGTATCGGTGAAAAAACTTTCGCTTTTTGTGCCCTTGAATCCATAGTGCCCCTTCGTGTCCTTTGTGTTTAGATGATCTCACCCAGCGCACCCAACACGGACATAAGCGTGGGGTAATCATCGCGCAGCAGGGTAATCAATTCGCGCGTGGCCGCCTCAACCCATGTTTCGTTTTTCGTTTTACGCTTTACGTCCAGGATATGTGCGGCCAACACCTCGCCAATCGGGAGTTCCTTGGCTTGCAAGATATGCCGGAAGTACCCGAAATGGCCCGCGCCGGTGAAGCGCGCCAGTTCGGAATCCGAGCACAGATAGATGACGTCCAGGCTGAGGGGCGGACGGGGCGGCAGGAGGTGGGAAATCTTCCCGCCCTGCTCGTAGCCCACCGCCAGCACCGACATCTCGACCGGCACGATGCGCCGCTCGCGGTTGTCGTGCATCACCTCCGGGCTGACGTTCCCGGCTGTGACGAGTTGGCGCACCAGCCCGTCGTCGTCAATGTGGATGTCGGTAATCAGGCCGTAGACGCTGTAATTCTTGTCCAGCGGGGCGCGCAAGAGCGCACCGAAGGCCGGGGCTTCCAACTGCGAAACCGAGCAGCCGGCCACGAAGCCGGTTGTGCTGGCACGAAGTAGATGTCCGATCTGGATTGAGTTTGTCATTTTGTCCTCGTTCTGGATTGAGTTTGTCATTTTGTCCTCGTTTTACCCGGCAGATCCTTCGCCGACTGTTTGTTCGACCCTTCCTCGACCTCGCCGCCGGCTCGGCGCAGTTCGAGTTCCAGCATCTGCTCCACCTGCCGCTTCTCCTCGAACTTGACCACTGCGATCTCGTGGGCGCGGTGCAGAATGTACGGATAGGGACGTGCCCCCATCACCCGGCATTGCTGGAGCAGGGCGGCGTGCAGGAGATTGAGTTTATCGGCATCTTCCGCCACCCACTTGGGAAACTCGACCCGTGCCAGCGACGGATGCTTCGTATAGCCGACATTCAGGTAGAAAAAGTGCAGTGCCAGGTCGCCGGTGTAATGGACGCGTGAACTGGATTGCAGCCCGAACACCGCCGAACGCGAACCGGCGGGCAAAAAGCTGAACAGCCAGCGGTCGGTCACGCCGCGCAGGCTGTGTTGTTTGCGGATGTTTTTGGTTTCATCATCGGTGGAGAACTCGCCGATTTCCAGCGTACGGACGACCAGGTCTGCGCCGGGCTTGTCCACGTAGCCGGCGACGGTCACGTTTTTGGCCTGTAACTGTGACAGGACGGATTTATGGATTTCAAGATTTTTGCGGTAATCGTCTTCGCCGCCGTTTTTCGCCCCCCACAACTCGACCGGACCGTCGGTCAGGGCCAGCAGCGGGGCAGGGTAATCCGGAGCCAGTTCGAGCAGTTTGCGGCGCTCGGCGATATCACGGCGCTGCTCGATGGCTTCCTTGGTCAGCATCCCGGTCTCGGTGTAGAGTTCGTCAGCGAAGAGCAGGCTGCTGTCGGTGAATACTTCGGGCGACTGTCCGGAGCCGAGTTGCATGGCGATGGCGCCCACGTTGACCAGCGAATACTGGAGCGCAGCGTGCCGGTCGGGGAGGATCTGCGACCCATCCGCGGCGAGCAGGGTGACGGGGTTTTGCCCCTCGTCTGTGCTCGGGTCAGGCTCCGGGGTGGATGCATCGAGGCGCTCGTCCAGCGGAAGGGCGCAGCGGATGTTGGAGTCGGCCTGGCGGGCGCGTTCCACCTTGTCGCGCAGTTCTGCCGTTTTGTCCGCCCAGGAGTCCAGCAGTTGGCGGGCGTGCTCGCGCAAGACATCCAGGCTTTCCTGGCGCGCCCGTGCTCCCATCCCGATTTGTTTGATTTTGTCTAAAACCTGCTGGAAATTCAACGCCATTGTCTGTCCTTGCCGTTTGCGCGGCATTTCGTAGAACATTTGTCTTAGATTGTACAGGCAAATCAGTGAAAAAACAAGTACTCTATCGAGGCTCTCTGGAATCACCCTGGTGAGGGGGTATATAGGGGTGGCTAAAAACGTGGGCTAAAAAACATAACTACAGCTCCTGCGGGGATGATAAGAACACACACCCGCCCCGGACGCAAGTGACCCGTCTACAAGCGCAAACAGTGGTATACTCTTTTTATCAGTTTTAAATTGGATAACTGGTTTTGTGTGGTGCACTGGCCGCCGACCCTGTTATGGGGCTGGTGGTCATTTTTAACCGGCTGTGCCGGAGAGAGCAGTATAAAATGGACGTTAAACTGTATGTAGGAAACCTGGCCAAATCAACCACTGCGGAAGAACTGAAGACCCTGTTCACGCAGGCCGGGACGGTCACCGCGGTTGATGTTATCAAAGATCGTGACAGCGGCCAGTCGAAGGGCTTTGCTTTCATCACGATGACCGAGCAAGCCGATGCGGACAAGGCAATCAGCATGTTCAACGCTTATTCCCTGAGCGAACACGAGTTGAAAGTGAACGTGGCCAAGCCGAGGGTAGAGCGCTAGAGCGCAACGGGCTGTGTCCCATTGAGCATAATAATAAAGCAATGAAGCAAAACCCCACCATGAGGCGGGGTTTTGCTTTTTACGTTTCCTGTTTTCCGCTTTATAATTCCTGCAGCATGCCCCACTACGACCTGTGCCTCGCCTGGAACTGGGAATACGACCGCGATTTCGTCCATCTGCTCGAAGCCGCTTGTGAGAGAGTTGGCCTGGCGTTCTTCTCGGTCACGACGGAGAATCTGGATTCCACCCTTGTGGGGCTTTCCAGCAGGGAAATTTCCTTCGCAGGCTTCCTCGACCGGGCATCTGAATCCGATCCCCGCTTCCAGCCGCTGGTGGACTGGGCGCGCCAAACCCACGTTTTCCGAATCAATCCCCAGGAACTGACTGTCTGGTCCGCGGATAAGGCCACCATGCACCTGGAATTTGTCAGTCGCAGACTGGATACGCCCTACACCATCCTGCTCTCCCCATCCAATCAACAACCCGGCCTGCCGACGCTCGACCTGAGTCCGCTCGGCGGGCGGTTTGCCATCAAACCGGCCTCCCTGGGCGGCGGGGAAGGCGTGGTGTTGGAGGCAACCTCTCTGGAACAGGTGCTGTCCGTCCGCCAGCAATACCCGCACGAGAAATACCTCCTGCAGGCCCAGGTCACACCGCGGGTGTTGGATGGCCGCCCGGCCTGGTTCCGCGTGCTGGTTTGCGACGGGGCGGTCTATCCCTGCTGGTGGGACCAGTATACGCACGTCTATACTCGTGTGACGGCGGAAGAACGCCTCCGCTTCGGGCTGCGCAGTCTGTACGAGATTGCGCGCCGCATCGCCCAGGTCTGCCGCCTCGACTTGTTCTCCACCGAGATCACTCTGACGGCGGATGGCCGCTTCCTGGTGGTGGATTACGTCAACGACCCGCTGGACTTGCGCCTGCAATCCAAAGCCGCGGATGGGGTCCCGGATGCCTTCGTGGAAAACATTGCCGGGCGGCTGGCACGCCTGGCGGAACGAAATAGCTCTCATATGCCATTAATATACGGATAGAACGGTAGGCAGAATGCAAAAAGCAGAAAGCAGGAGGCGGCTTATGACCGGCTCCTGCTTTTTGATTGGTTCACACGCGCTGGCTTAGAAGTCGTGTAAAAATTTACTCCCGTTTTTAGGCTTTCCCAATTTGCCGGGAAAGTCCACCATAAAGCCACCAAGCCACAAAGATAAAGGGGTTCTCACGATAAAACTTCGTGTCTTTGTGCCTTGGTGGTAAACGCTCTGGACTTTCACATCCTAAACCATGGATTAATTCCAAGCGGAATAGGGAAGTTGTTTTTACACAAGTCCTTACTTATTCAACAGGGTGGTGGTTGTAGGGCATAAATTTCTCAGGCGCTGCCATCATGCTTCCCAGCATTTTTCCTATTTCTTCAAACTCTTTCAAAAGAGTTTCGTGACGTTCTGTTGGAAGATAGCTGCAGTCGCGGGCGAAATCAAGCCAGACTTGCGTTTCGGTTGCTTCGCTGTCGGCATCAGCCAGTTTGTTCACGAACATTTTGGGATACTGCCGTTTACGGAATCCCTCGGCAATATTGGCGGCAACGCTGCGCGAAGAACGACGTATCTGATCTGTTAAAGAATATCGCTCGTCCTTTGGAAACGATTTGGTTACATCAAAAACCTCCATCGCCAGTTTGTAAGCCAACTGGTACACCTTTAGATCACGAAACCCTTGCATCTTTTCCTTCTCTCTCTGCCTTCTGCCTTCTTCTTTCTGCTTTCTACTTTGTGCCTTCTGCCTTCTGCCTACTGCTTTCTGCTTTCTGCCTTCTGCCTTCTGCCTTCTACCTTCTGCCTACTGTTTTCTGCCTTCCCTTCTGCCTTCTGCTTTCTGCCTTCTGCTTTCTGCCTACTGCTTTCTGCCTACTGCTTTCTGCCTTCTGCCTTCTGCCTTCTGCCTACTGCTTTCTGCCTTCTGCCCCTGCCTTCTACCTTCTGCCTTCTGCTTTCTGCTTTCTGCCTTCTGCCTTCTGCCTTCTGCCTTCTGCCTACTGCTTTCTGCCTTCTGCCCCTGCCTTCTACCTTCTGCCTTCTGCCTTCTGCTTTCTGCTTTCTGCCTACTGTTTTCTGCCTTCTGCCTACTGCTTTCTGCCTACTGCCTTCTGTTTTCTGCCTTCTGCCTACTGCTCTTGAATCTCCGCCGCGCGCATCGTATTTTTCATCAGCATGGCAATCGTCATCGTGCCAACGCCGCCGGGGACGGGGGTGATGAACCCGGCCACTTCCTTGGCTTCCTCGAAGTTCACATCACCGACCAGTTTCTGCCTGGGCTTGCCGGTCTTCTCGCTGATCGCAGGGCTGCCGTCCGGGTTGAGCACCGGCACCGAGTTGATGCCCACGTCAATGACTGCCGCGCCGGGCTTGATCCAGTTGCCGCGCACCATCTCCGTCTTGCCGATGGCGGCGATCAGGATGTCGGCCTGCCGGATGACGGCGGGCAGGTCACG
>JAPLGV010000345.1 GCA_026389975.1 Chloroflexota bacterium | reverse complement strand
CTATATGGTCATTGCACAGGCATCTCGTTCATCGATTCAACCACTCTGTCGGTCTGTGACAACCATCGGATCCACTGTCACCGGGTGTTTTCAGGCTTGGCAGAGCGTGGAAAGAGTTCAATGGGCTGGTTCTATGGCTTCAAATAACATTTTGTGGTCAATGACTGCGGCGAATTATTGGCCTGCCGCCTGACACCTGGAAACGTAGACGACCGAACTCCAGTTCGCATCTTGTGCAGCCGCCTCTTCGGAAAGCTGTTCGGTGACAAAGGCTACCTCTCACAACCATTGTTCGAACAGTTAATGGAAACTTTCGGACTGCAACTCATTACCAAGATCAAGTCCAACATGAAGAACCGCTTGATGAACCTGATGGACAAGATCCTGCTCCGCTAACGCGCTATTGTCGAGACGGTGATTGACCAACTCAAGAATATCTCTCAGATCGAGCACACTCGTTATCACAGTCCAATCAACTTCGTTGTCAATGTCATCGCCGGTATGATCGCTTATTGCTATCAGCCGAAGAAGCCGTCGCTGAATATCAACCGCTTTCAGCCTTTGCTTGTGGCTTATCCATAACTGACGTTATTTACCCCATCGCCACGGCGATTCCCAGAGAACCTGGTTGCGAGATGTTTGCGAAATTGTGCGAGTGGTAGAATTGACGGATATGCCCACCCTGCCCCGTGCTGGAACCGGGACTACCTTGGAAGAGTCCGTCCACAAAACCCTGAAATACAACCTCACCGTCAACCTGCTGGACGGCGCTTTTTATGGTTTGGGCTGGGGGTTCGGTTCCGTCGGAACCATCATCACTCTCTTCGTCAGCCGGATGACCCACTCGGCTGTGTTGATTGGGCTTATCCCCGCCATCCACGCGGTCGGATGGCAGTTGCCACAGTTGTTCATGGCAAACTCGGTGTCGCGCCTGCGGCGCTACAAGCCGATGGTGATGTGGATGACCATTCACGAGCGCCTTCCTTACCTGGGACTGGCGCTGGTGGCCCTGTTCATGACCGCGCTGGGAAATAAAGCCGCCCTGGGTTTGACCTTCATCATGCTCATCTGGCAAGGACTGGGGGCCGGGTTCACCGCCAACGGCTGGCAGACCATGATCGCCAAGATTATTCCGTCTGACTGGCGCGGCACTTTCTTCGGTGCACAGGCCGCGCTGGCAAACGTGCTGATGAGTATCGCGGCTATCTCCGCCGGTTACATCCTGGACCGGGTTCATGACCCGCTCAATTTTACGGCTTGTTTCCTGCTGACCGTCGTCGGGATGGGACTCTCGATGGTGTTCCTGGGCCTAACCCGCGAGCCGGTGGATAACGAGAAGACCATCCCCGAATACCAGCCCTCGCCCTGGAAAGGCGGACTGGAGATCCTGCGCCGCGACAAAAATTTCAGCGCCTTCGTGGTAGTGCGCCTGCTCACCCAGTTCGCCAGCATGGGTTTCGCTTTTTACATCGTCTACGGACTGCGCCGCTTCGGCATGAGCGACCTGACCGCCGGGTTTCTGACAGCCGCAGTGACCATCACCTCCACGATTGCCAACGCCCTCATGGGCTGGCTGGGAGACCGTCTCGGCCACCGCGCCATGCTCATTGCCGGATCGGTTGCCGTCACACTCAGTTCGCTGCTGGCCTGGGGCGCACCATCCTTGAACTGGATGTACCCGGTCTTTATCCTTTCCGGGCTGGCGAACGTGGCCTACTGGACCATCGGCATGGCCATCACGACCGAATTCGGGACCGAAGAAACCCGCCCGACCTACATCGGTCTGTCGAATACGCTGGTGGCCCCTTTCACGATCATCGCCCCTCTGCTCGGCGGCTGGATTGCCGATATGGCCGGTTTCCAGGCCCTGTTTATGGTCTCGGCTGTCGGCGGACTGGTCACCGCCGTTCTGTTGTTCTGGCTGGTGCGCGACCCGCGTCCGCGTCAGAGTTGAAGGTCGAGACCTCGGAGGTCTAAAAAATAATTGATAGCCCCTGACAGCATCATCGGGTAAAATCCAACCATCATATCCATCCAATGCCCGTGCTGGAACCGGGACTACCGTAGACCACAAACTCCTTTGTGGTTAGGAAACGAGGTTCTCTATGCGACCAATCGCCATCATCGGGATCGGCCAGACCAAAATTGACGAACAGTGGGAAAAATCCATCCGCGAGATCGCCGTGGAAGCCATCCATGCCGCCCTGAAAGACGCCGGGCGCGATAGCGCCGAGAGTCTCTTCGTCGGCAACATGATGTCGGGCATCCTCAACAGCCAGAACAACCTCGGTACGCTCGTGGCGGACTGGGCCGGGTTGAAAATCCCCGCCATCAAAGTGGAAGCGGCTTGCGGGTCCGGCGGGGCCGCGCTGCGCTCCGCGCTGATGGCGGTAGTCTCCGGGGAACTCGATTCTGCCCTTGTGGTGGGTGTTGAAAAGATGACCGACCGCCACCCGCACGAAGTAACCGCCGCTCTCGCCACTGCCGCGGACGCCGATTACGAAGTCGAGATGGGCGTCTCGTTCGTCGGGCTGAACGCCCTCATCATGCGCCGTTACATGCACGAGTACGGCTGGAAGCACGCCGATTTCGCGCCATTTGCAATCAACGCCCACGCCAACGCGCTGCACAACCCGTACGCCCGCCTGCACCACAAGATCACGCTCGAGGACTTCGAGAAGTCGGCCATGATCGCCACACCGATCAACCTGCTGGACGCTTCACCGATTGGGGACGGCGCGGCCGCGCTATACATCGTCCCGGCAGATTCGGTGCGGGGCAGCACCCGCATCCTGATCGCCGGTTCTGCATCCGCCACCGACACGATTGCCATCCATGACCGCTCCGACCCGCTGTTCCTGACGGCGGCGTCCAAGTCGGCGCAGGAGGCCTACAGGCAGGCTGGTGTCGGCCCTGATGATATTGACGTGTTCGAACTGCACGACGCTTTCACCATCATGT
>JAPLGV010000020.1 GCA_026389975.1 Chloroflexota bacterium | reverse complement strand
GCGCGTCCCAAATGAATTCCGGATTCATGCAGCGGCGCTTCGCCTCGGCCTGCCCCAGGAAGGCGGCAGCAATCACGCCGAGTGTGATCAAAATCCCATAAAAGTAAATGTGAAAGGATTGGTTGAGAAATGGGATGGGAATATCAAAACCGTTTGGTAAGGTTGGCATGATCTACTCCTGAGACTGAGATAAGCGGCGATGAGCATCCCGCCGCACACGCAGAATACGCTGCAAAGCCGTGAAATTCGCCAGGATGGCAATAATAATTAAAACTGGCAAAGGCAGGTTGAAAATCAAACCGGGGATAAGTACGATGTAACGCTCGACGCGCGTCAACAGGCCAACGTTTGCATCCAGTTTTGATGCGTCGGCACGCGCCTTGACATAAGATACCAGCACCGACCCGGCTGCCGCCAGGTACGCCAAAATCACACCAGCGACATCTGCCTGGAGCATATAGTAAATAAGGAAACCAAGGAAGAGGAAAAGTTCCGAATAGCGGTCAGTAACCGCATCCACAAACGCGCCCCAGTCACTGGCTTCGTTGCGCAGGCGCGCCAGCGCCCCATCCATGGCGTCCACCGGTCCCATGATCAGCAGCAGGATGCCAGCCCAGGTCATGTGACCGAAAGCAATCAGCACGGCGCAGCCAATCGTTCCCATGAGACCAATCAAGGTGACTGTATTTGGTCGAATACCGAGACGATTAAAGAAACCAGCAATCGGGTTCAAATACCAGCGGAACCAGACCCGCATCTTATCGGCAAATGTCATTTTCTTTTGTTCGGAAGGTTGAGCCAATGGAATTCCTCTACTGCTTCTTGCATAAATGAGTCCACTGCAAAAAGGTCTTTAACACGAAGGACACGACGTACACAAAGTGTAAGTGATGAAGGCTTTTCCTTCATGCTCCTTCGCGACCTTTGTGTTTAGATGGTTTTTGCGCTAGAGTCATAAATATATGAACTTTCCTGTATCAAAGGGTTTTAAAAATTACGGGATTTTAGTTCAGATATTTACGCAGTACCCTGTAAGGACAGGGTTCAAAACTGGGCAATCATACCATACTAGGCATTATCAACCGCGGGCGCGTTCCCATTCTCCTCGTCCGGTTCGAGCAGGACCTGGCGGTCGCGCCCTCCGCCCTTGGAGGGGCCCACCACCCCCGTTTCCTCCAGCTGATCCAGCAGGCGCGCGGCCCGCGGATACCCGATCCGCAGACGCCGCTGGAGCATGGAAGCGCTGGCGCGCTGCTCCTTCTTGAGAACAGTAATCGCCTGCTCAATCAATACATCGTCGCTGCCTTCGTCGGCAGCTTCGTTCAGCATCGACTCCCACGGTGGGCGGACATCCTTCTGCGGCACAGTTTTTTGCCAATGGGAGATGACGCGCTCGATCTCCTGGTCGGTGACCATCACCCCCTGGGCACGTACCGGGCTGCCCACTTCCGGATTCAGGAAGAGCATGTCGCCGCGCCCGAGCAAAGTCTCTGCACCGGGCAAATCCAGGATAACGCGCGAATCCACGCCCGAGGCCACAGAAAACGCCAGACGCGCCGGGAAATTGGCTTTAATGAGACCGGTCACCACGTCCGTGCTGGGGCGCTGCGTGGCAATCACCAGATGAATGCCGGTGGCGCGCGCCATCTGCGCCAGGCGGACCAGGTTGTGTTCGGTCTGATCGGGAGTCGACATCATCAGGTCAGCCATCTCGTCTATCAAGACGACAATGCGTGGCAGCGTTTGGACATCCTTGCGGCGTTGGAGTTGGCGGTTATAGGCATCAATGTCACGGGCCTTGGCGGCCTCCAACAACTTGTAACGGTGTTCCATCTCCACCACCACCCAGCGCAGCACACCCAGGATACGCTGCACATCCGTCTCGACTTTGCCATACAAATGCGGCAGACCGTTGAAACGGATCAACTCGACCATTTTCGAGTCAATCATAACCATGCGCAAATCTTCGGGGGCATTATTCATGGCGAGGCAGACCGCCAACGCAGCAATACAGACCGACTTACCCGAACCGGTCGTCCCGGCGATAAGCAGGTGCGGCATACGCGCCAGGTCTGCCACGAGCGGATTGCCTGAGACATCCCGCCCCAGCGCAATCGTCAACGGAGAGCCACCTTTGTAGAAGGCTTCCGTCTCCAACAGCGGGCGCAGACGCACCAGCGAGGAACGCGGGTTCGGTACTTCGATACCCACATACCCGCGTCCCGGTACCGGTGCTTCGATGCGCAGGCGTTCAGCGGAGAGGGACAGAGCCAGGTCCTTTTGAAGACTCACAATTTGCGCCACACGGACTTTCATCTGCTGGGCATCTTCTTCGGTACCCTTTTTGATGAACCCTGGTTGGATAGCAAACTGGGTGACTGTCGGCCCGATGCGGAAGCCGACTACCTTGGCGGGGATGCCAAACTCAGAAAGTGACTTTTCAATCTGCCCCGCGGTCTGGTTGATTGTCCGCTCGTCTGGGCGAACAGCCTGTTCACCGAGCAACACATTCAGCGGAGGCAGGCGTTCTCCACGCGGTGGAGGAGAGGCCGGGCGGCTGTCTTGTTTTTCGGGAATTTTGAACGCCTTGCGAAATTCCGGCGGAAGCTTCTGGGCGTGTTTGCTGGCGCCGTTGGCGGGACCTGCGGCGGATTTATCCATAGGAAGTGGGGAAACAACCGGGATTTCCGGCGCGGCAATTCCTGGGACCGGCGCGAGCGGCTCACCAGACAGTTTGAACAACCAGACTTCGAAGGGATGCCAGAGACGAAAAGCGGCCATCAATGCCAGTCCCCAGGATAAGAAGATGACCAGCCCGCCCCAGATCGGACCGATGAACTGGGCCACCAACATTGAAAGTCCCCAGCCGATTTGCCCGCCCCACACGTTCCCTTCAGTCAACCGGTTGCCACTGAGAACCGACAACACTGCGAGCGTTAAAAAAGCTGCCAGTTCCAAAGCAATCACCTGTCCCCAGCGCACTTTCACCGTTTGGCGGCTGCGGCGAAAGGCCAACAGGCCCACTGCCCCGGTTGCGAGGATAAACAGAAAGCTACCCCAACCCAGCCAGTTTCCGAGCAGAGAGATCCATTTTTCAAGCAGCGTGCCTTTTGACAGGCCGAAAATCCCTAAGAGGGTCATCAAGGCAAAGGCCAGCAGGAAAACGCCGAGGATATCCCAGAGAAAACGCCCGAAGTGGGTTTCAAGCCGGGCCAGGCGATCCACCCAGTCATTGGAACCGGGTGCACTGGAACGGCCGTCTTCAGATTGCGATTGGGACTTGCGTGGCGCTGAAGGCATATCAGTTGATCTTCATGCTTAAACCAAGGCGTTGGCGCGAGGACTCCACTTGAAGAACCCGTACCTGCACAATCTGTCCCGGCAAAAGGACATCTTTGATCGTTTTGTTGGGAGGCAGCGGGATTTCCGAAGCGTGGATCAAGCCCTCCAGGCCTTCTTCAAGGCGGGCAAACGCGCCAAACTCCGCAAGCGCCGTCACAACTGCCGGGACAATCGCATTGACCGGGTATCGCTCCTGAGCAAATTCCCAAGGATTTGGCAATAACCGTTTCAGGCTAAGTGCTATCCGGCAGCGCTCCGGTGCAACTTCCATCACCTGGACTTCGACATGCTGTCCAACCTGGCACACCTGACCGGGATGAGAGACGCGTCCCCAGGAAAGTTCGGAAATGTGGATAAGACCCTCAACGCCGCCCAGGTCCACAAAGACTCCGAACTCAGTAACATTGGTCACCTCGCCGGTGATACGCTGACCTGGCTGGATGGTGTTGAAAAGTGCCGGTCGTTTCCCAGCCTCCGACCGAGCGGCGCGTTCGGAAAAGACCATACGGCCCTCTTCTGGCACACACTCGATTACTTTCAGCCGCAACGTCCGACTGACGTAGACAGAAAGGCAATCTTCGCGGCGGTCTTCGGTGGGTTGAAAAGTCAAGTCCAACAGATGTGAACATGGTACAAAGCCATTTAACCCTTCTCCTTCGACCAGCAAGCCACCCCGGTTATATCCTGTGACCGTCAACTCAACAATTCCATCCTGGCGGTACAGCGACATCGCCCGCTCCCAATCAGAGGTTGGCTTCGCAGATTCCTCGATCTTCTGGGGCCTGGCCATGGCTTGCACGGTCCGGCTTTCTTCTTCTGCTAAAACCGACGCCCACCACCCATCATCATATATCGGTATTTCTTGTTCAGAAAATTGATTATGTACCATTAACTTGCCCAACCTCCTTCCCATTAATCCGTACCTGTGTCTGTCGCTCCATCTCGAGGATCACGCGCGCCACTTCTTCAATTGCAACCCGCTGTTTTCGATACAAGTCCGCTTCGGACATTGCCAGGCGGGTAGCGACTTCACGTACTTTACGACCCTCGACGAACTTCATTTCAAGGATATTAAATAAGATCCATTCCCCGGTAAAACGCCGTTCCCCCTCCGGGCGGACATTGTCCATCGCCTGGCGCAGGATGGACCGCAAAGCATTGGCAGGGTTGTCGTTGTGCTCTTCCAGGGTCTGCTGGACAATCTGAAGGTTAAGCAGTGGATTCTGGGTCAATTTCGGACCGCCCCAGTAGTGTGTCAGGGCGTCCCGCACCCATTCCGCCATATCCGATTCGGGAGGTAAAGTCTCCTCCAGCAGGCTGGTCTTGCTGTCATAACGGCCGACCGCTCGCAGACGCTGGAACATATCCACCTGTGGACGGAGGTCTTCTAGAGAGCGGAAAACGCTTTTCTGCAAGCGACGGTCCTGCAATGCCAAAGAAGCCCGTCGGATAAGAAATTTGAGAGCCTGGCGCTGCTCTGAAAGAATAGCCTGGTCCGGGCGACGAACCGCACCCAGTAAACCAATAAGAGCAGGCTCGCCTTCCACCGTTTCTGGCGGCTGGTGGAGAGGAAATAACCAGTAATCGCCCCAAATATATTCGTCACCATTCCCATTCCCCTCATGAGTGACCACTTGTAATGCTTCCGAAAGTTTGGACTCTTTAAGAAGCGGCAAATTTCTCGTTGATACAAGCAACGAGAGTTCCGCTCCATCCAGAGCAGCGACAAACGCCGCCGGAGACTGTAAATGGTCACGTACAGCGGCCAGTACGGATTCCAGGAATTGACGCAAATCGTTTTGCGTAATCAGCCGTTCTTCAAGGTTTTGCAGCAAGACCAGATCGGCGCGGTCGCGTCCAAAAAAGATTAAACGTTCCCAAAGCGGAGCGACCAGCGTAATGGTATGTTCCATCAGCAGTACTGTCGTTACCATGGCGGTTGGGACTGCACCCGAATAAATTGTCCCGAAGAATTCTCCCACACGCCGGACGATGGTCATCACGCCCAGCGCAGCGGAGGCGGTTACGGGTCCGCGCATGATCCACTTGAACAGTCGGCTCTTGACCACCCGGTCAGGCCAGGAAACGCCGAAGAAAGCCACCGCATAAGCCATGATGATAATCAACCCACCCACCAGCAGATTACTGACCAGCGCCATTCCCCAGAAAAGATAGGGGTGGCTTTCCGCCAGTACCGAACCATAAAGAAGATATGGGAACGACCCCAGCGCTGGAGCAGTGGCTCCCGCCAACAGATAAATCATGCGACGGCGGCCCGAACGGGTCAACGTGTGGCGATAAGCGCGTCCAAAATTGACCCAGGCCAGGACCATCGTTACAGCATAATAAGCCGTAAAGATTTCAGTCCAGATGGTACGCTGGAGATGTGGAGCAGGCTGGCCTGTCATTACCATCGGGCCTAGCAGATAACCATATCCCAGCAGCAACAGGAATATTGCCGAAACGAAGTACATCGACCGGACAGCTATGCGCCTGCGCCCTCGCGAAGGCCGGCCGGTTGTAACCAGAATACCATCAGACAAATGCAAATAAGCGGGGGGCAAAAAAATGATCCCCAACCATTCCAAGCGCAGGAACAGGGCAATCATTTCCGGAGAAGCAGCCGAACTCTCCAACGCCTCAGATGTAAAAACCACCACCACACACAACAGGATGATGGCGAACGATCGCGCTACCCGGTCACGCAAATTAAATGACAGCGCGTACAGAAACAACGAAAAGGCCGTGATGGCGATCCCGGCTGTGAGAATATCATTGATCGTTCTTATCCCCGCCAGCAAATCATGCAACCAACCGTTAAGCATTCAGACCTACCGTACATCTACCGAATGGAACGCCCAAAGAACAGCGCTATATCCTGTGTCTCGTAATACTGGTCATTATACCCGCAGAACTCATAACCTAGTTTTTGTGCAAGCCGGATGGCAGGATTATTTTTTGATAGCATTTCGAGCAAAGCCCGGCGATCTTTACGTTGCACCGCCCAGGACTGCGCCGCCAACACCAGCGCGCTCGCAATCCCCTGGCGGCGAAAACGGGGAGCGATCACCACATCCATCAACCAGGCTGTGCGCGGGAGGATCGCATCATTCGCGCGAACATACCCCACCGTCTGCCCGCCAATGACGGCCACCAGCATCCCTGACCGGCGGCTCCAGGATTCGGATAATGAACTGACCGGCCGCGGGTACAAGACCAACACCGAACGCGGCAAGCGGATCTCCCGGAAAATGGCGCCAATCTGGCCGTCCTCATGTTGTACATCCATTTGCCAGACGTAGTCGGTCTGGCAGGAATGGTCAATCGCCATCAGAGCGGATAAATCGGTCGCAATTGCGGGGCGTATCTGGATCTCGGGCATGCGTCACCTCAAGGGGCTGCGACTCGCACCGGGACAACACAAGGTGGGAGCCCATTGCCCTGATTATCTATGACAACCAGGCGCAGATCGTAATCGCCCGGTGAAACCTCGCTGGTATCCCAGTGTCCCAATTCACCATCCTGTTTTACCTCATGATAGGCCAGGATGGTGGACCAAACATCTGTTCCTAAAGGAGAGAACTCGTACTTAAACCATCCGAAGTTAGGAATATTAGCCGTCCCTACCAATATAACCTGGCCTTTGATTACATCTCCTGGTTTGGGTGATGTGATCATAATTTGACCGGGGATACAACCGATTGTTTGGGCCGTTGGGGTAGACACAGGCGTTAATACTCCGAGAGTTGCCAACAACTCGGGCGGGATGGTATTTGTCGGCGTGATCAGCGGATTCATAGTTGTTGTGACGAGCAGGGAAAGGGCCGGCAAGTTAGGTGCCAGAAATACTGTCAGCACCAGTTCAGCAATGGCCAGGGAGACAATCAGTGAAAGGGCAGCTACTGCCTGGCTCGTATGCCGTTGGGCCGTCTCACGTTCCAGGCCGTACAGGGATTCGCTCCTCTCACGCCATGCCCGTACCAGGCTGCGACAAGCAAACATCACCCCTATGACAAGGAGAAGGTAAATCAGAATTGCATAACTGGTAAAAAAATGCAAAATAGCAGCCATTCCACCCGCTAAAGTGAACGCAAAACGCCTCGGATGAGCGTTTCCAACTTAGGAACAATCAAGTGGCCCGATTCGAGAACTTCCTCGTGCGAGGTGATGGAATTCCCATCCAGATTGGCCTTATTGCTGATCCCGGAAAAACCCAGCACTCGCATCCCGCCATGACGCGCCACAATCACTTCTGAGACAGTGGACATGCCAACCGCGTCTGCTCCGGCAATGCGCAGAAAACGCAGGTCCGCCGGAGATTCAAACGACGGACCGCTCAGTCCGGCATATACGCCTTCTCGCAGGAGCAAATTGCCCTCCCTGGCAACCTTACGCGCCAAGTCGCACAACTGCCGGTCATAAGCCTGACTCATATCAGGGAAGCGCGGCCCGAACTCGTCCAGATTCGGCCCGATCAACGGATTCAGGCCAGACATCCCGGCCAGATTTAGGTTGTCCGTGATCAGCATCACATCGCCGGGAACAAAATCCGGTTGAATGGCTCCGGCAGCATTGGTCACGATCAGGATTTTAATTCCCAGTCGCTGCATCACCCGCACCGGTAGTGTGACTTGCTGCATAGTGTAGCCTTCGTAATAGTGAATGCGCCCCTGCATTGCCAGAACCGGCTGGCCCTCCAACTCGCCGATAACCAGTTGCCCGGTATGGCCCATCACGGTGGAGACAGGCCAATCCGGCAATTCTCGATAAGGGATGATCGTTGCATTTTGAATCGCTTGTGCCAGTCCGCCTAATCCTGTTCCCAATATCAACCCGATGTGGGGCTGGGATTTTATTCTTGATTGAATACTCTGCGCCAAACGGTCAATTATTTCCAGCGTGATCTGCATATCATCTCTCCGAGGTTCCGAAAGTTCCATTTGCTAAGAGAATTATATCTTAACTCGCTAAAAGGAAGGTTCTTTTTAAATCGCCGTGGCGATGGGATGAATAGGGGGTGTTGGGCGGGTTTCGCCCACCCAACACCCCCAAATCTTTCCCTTTATCACGGGAATTCCCAAAGACAATAAAAATCGCATCCTTCTAGGACGCGATTTTTATTGGGCCTTAGAATCGTCTGTAAATTAGGCTCTCGGCAGCTATAGCGATTTCCGGATAGAAAGTTACTGCACCGCAGCGCGGAAAGCCGCGACGGTTTTTTTCACTCCAGTATCATCAATCCAGTAATGCAACACGAGGCGGAAACTCCGCTGGCCTGTCACGCCGGCCAGGATGCCGCGCCTCTTTAGTTTTTCAACAACTTCACTTGTATCCGACTTCACTTCTGGTGTCAGCGACAGAAAAATCATATTCGTCGCCGGAACTTCCGGATCAAGAACGAGACCGGGAACCTGCTTCAGGCCATCGGCCAGTTTCTTGGCTCGGGCATGGTCCTCCGACAGCCGCCCGGTCATCGTCTCCAGCGCGACAATCCCGGCCGCCGCCAGAATCCCGGCCTGGCGCATCCCGCCGCCCAGCATCTTCCGCAGACGGTGCGCCTTACGGATAAACTCCTTCGATCCACACAACACCGATCCGACCGGTGCACACAGCCCCTTGCTCAGACAGAACGTAACCGAATCGACAGGTCCGGCCAGTTCCTTCGCCTTAATTCCCTGAACGGCCGCGGCGTTGAAAATCCGCGCCCCATCCAGATGGACGGACAACCCGCGTCCATGAGCGAATTCGCTTACCCGGTTCATGTATTCCGGCGTCTGGTACGTGCCGCCACAGCGGTTGTGGGTATTCTCCAGGCAGATCAGCCGCGTGATGGGGTCATGCGGGTCATCCGGGCGGATGGCTGCTTCGATATCCTCCAATGTCAGTGAGCCGTCGGGCTGGTTGGGTAGTTGACATGAGTGGACACCACCCAGCACCGAAATTCCACCCGCCTCGAACAAAAATGTGTGTGCCTTGTTGCCTACAATCACCTCATCGCCGCGCTGACAGTGAGCCAAAACCCCCGCCAGATTACCCATCGTCCCCGAAGCGACGAACAGGCCGGCTTCTTTG
>JAPLGV010000471.1 GCA_026389975.1 Chloroflexota bacterium | reverse complement strand
GTAAAGGTGCAAATTGATTGGCAATTCACAACAGAGGATGCTCGCATTAAACTCAAGCGGCTTTACCCTGTCTTGATTGTAAAATATTCAGATTAGTGGAACACTAGTTGCATATCGGGGATCCATTTTAGATAACCCTCGCCGTTCTCTTTCAGTACCCCGCTGAATTTCTCCGCCGTGAAGACGAATACGTACCAGTCCGCAGCTTTGAAGCCGGGGAACATGACCAGCCCGTGCAAGCGGAGTAGTCCCGGTTCTCGGACGGGGCGGGGACTGCAAATCTCCAGTCCGGATTCCTCGCGCACCTCGCGGAGTAGTCCCGGTTCTCGGACGGGGCGGACAACGCACTCCTCCGGCGATTCGCCCGGATCAAACTTACTGGCCCCACGAAAGAACCGGGGGACTTCGGCAGGCCGTTCCACTTGCAGGCATGAATGTCATCAGTCCGCTTGACGCGGTGGAGCATCAACGTGTGACCGTCATGGTGGAGGTAGTAGAGGGTGGCGAGGATCATAGGATTATCGAAACAGTGCTTCCAGCCCGCGCCAGATATGATCACGCCAGGCGGTAAAGTTGTGTCCACCGGAAAACTCGTGATATTTCACTTTGTATTTCTTCTCTTTCAGCAGGGCGTACATTTGCCGGTTGCTGTCGAGCAGCCTCTCGTAATGACCGGCGTTCATCCAGATGTCAATTTCGGGTCGCGGGGCGTAGCGTACCAGGTCTATCACTACAAACTGGTGTTCTGGCAGGAGGAACGCTCCCGACTGGCTCAACACTTTGCCAAAGACCTTCGGCAGGCGCATCCCGGTGTACAATGCCATCAGTCCGCCCAGTGAAGCACCCAAAACACCATACGGTTCACCGCCGGGAGGCGTCAGCGTAAGATGCTCCTGCGCCAACGAGATGACGCATTCGAACACGAATCCCAGCGTGGACTCGGAGCAGGAATATTCCAGGCTGCGCGCCGATCCGCCGTTCTGGACCATCGCCATTGCAAACGGGCGGACGCGTTTCGCGGCGATCAAGTTATCCACGATAACGTTCAGTCTTGTGCGTTTCAGATAGTCGGGGCCGTCATAGACAACCACCAGCGGGACGGGTGCCTTGACCGGAGGCTGGTACAGGTACACGGTCCGGTTCGCATCGACAACGTATTCTTTTGTCGGGACCTGGTGCCGGGTCACCGTTCCCCTGGCAAGTCCTTTGATCGATTGGACGAGCGGGGTTGGCCCGCTGCGCGGCATGTAGAAGTAGTGGTTGTAGGCGTTGATCCCGTTCCAGATGCGGTTCGGGTTGAGCGGGTCGGGGAGGCGTTCGCCGGTCTTCGGGTCGAGGAATGCGTATTCGAAATAGGCATCGGCGGCGAGGGGCATCGAGTAGGACCACAGTTCCGTCCCGGCGCGTTGCATGGTCTGGGGGTCTTCATCCCAGTTGTGGAGATCGTCAATCAGGCGCGGGGCGGTCTTGCCCTGCCAGATAAAGGTGACTGTTTCGCCGCCGATGACGGGATTGCCTATCGTGCGGGCCATGGCAAGCAGAGGGTGGGTGGGCATGTCAGCGTTCCTGTTTCGTGGTAGTCCCGGTTCCAGCGTGGTAGTCCCGGTTCTCGGACGGGGCACGGGGCTGGGTTTCGAGCCACTTCTGGATATCTGTGCGGTGTTCTTTGTAGTGCCAGTTCGTGTTGGCGGCTACACCAGTCCAGAGCGACCCCATCGGCCAGGTGTCGGCGTAGACGGTTTGCAGTTGTTCCTCGCGCAAACTTTCGGCGAGGGCCAGGGAATCCCAGTATGATAGGCGGAATTCCTCCAGCACTTCAGCCAGCGGCTTATCCTTTACCTGGGCGTATGTTTCAGCGTTCATGCGCTCCACATCCCAGGGCAGGGGGATGTCGGGCTCTTCGCCTTGCAAGTGACTGCCAACCCAACTGATCATGCGCCGTTCCCAGGCTGAGATGTGGGCCAACGCGTCCTTGACGCTCCATTCGCCGTCCACACCCGGAAGGAGCATTTGTGCGTGGGTCAGGCGGGCGAGTGTTTCTTCCAACCGTCCGCGTTCGGTGCGGATCTGGTCGAGGAGTTCGTGCCTGGTCATTTTTTCGATTTGAGCGTTCATGGCTGTTCTCCAAAAATAAAGCGCCAGGTTTTTAGATTGCTTTCAACAAGTTTTTTCCAAAAGCCGCCGGTTCACTGCGCTCGATGACCAGTTCTTTGGCTTCGTGGAAAGCCACGAAATCGCGCATTGCGCTGGCAACATCTTTGACGAGTTCCTCACCCAGTTTGACGCCAGGTTCCAGGTACAGGGCGCGCAGGATCAGTGTGCCGGTTTTGCGTTCGAGCTTTGGGTCGAAGCGGCCCACCAGCCGGTCTTTGTGCAGGATGGGCAGGCAGAAATAGCCGTAGACGCGTTTCGGCGCGGAAAGATAGGCCTCAAGGGACTTGCGGAAACCCCAGAACATCTCGTCACGCCGTGCGGCCCAAAATAGATTGTCGAACGGACTGAGGAAGGTTGTCCGCTCGGCCTTGAACGCTCCGTCGGCGGCTTGTTCCAGCAGCGGCAGGTTGTCGCGGTGGATGACAAGGTCGGCGGTTTTACCGTCCGCCAGTTCGCCCATAATCTGGAGCAGGATGCCGTCTTTAACCAGCGCATCCACGATGGGGCGCGATTTGGTCACTTTCATCCAAGTGTAGTCCCCGGCGTGGCGCGGCAGGCAGACACCCAGCGCCTTCGCTCCGCGCTCGACCCAGAACCGGTCGCGCTCTTCGACAGTTGACTCGCTCATGTCCACCCATTTTGGCAGGACGCGTTCGGTCAGATCGTAAACGCGCTGGAATTTTACCCGGTCGGCGATCATCAGTTCACCATAGGCATACAGGAATTCCAATGCGACTTTGGCCGGGCGCCAATTCCACCAGGTGCCGCCTGTGTGCCCGTCCGACTCGAAATTGCTGACCTTTAGCGGGCCCTCACGACGGATGCGTTCCAGCACCTGCGGGACGAAATCTTTTTTAACAAGCTCATTCAGCCAGCGGTTGTACCAGTTGGTGGGATGTTCGCGCAG
>JAPLGV010000145.1 GCA_026389975.1 Chloroflexota bacterium | reverse complement strand
GTTGCCGGCCCTTTTGACTATTTTACTGACTCTTACGATTTCTTTCTCGCCGCAACCAGCCCGCGCCGAATCCGTCGCGGCTCCGCAAATCTCGACTGCTTCCGAACTCATTGACGCGGTCAATGCCCTGCGCGCCTCCTATGGGCTGCCTCCCTATACGCCTAACTCCATCCTGATGGGTATCGCCCAGGGCCAGGCAGAGTACAACCTGTCCATCGGCACCATCACTCACGCCAGCGCTGATGGATTGTGGCCCTTCCAGCGCGCCCTGCTGGCCGGCTATTCGGTGCTGGGAGGTTACTTCTCCGAAAATATCGCGGCGGGCGTCGGGCTGAGCGCCGAGGGGGCAGTGGAAATGTGGATAGGTGATGACCCTCACCTGAACACCATGATCTCCTCTAATCAGCAAGATATTGGTGCGGGTGTAGCTGTTGCCGGAAATACCTACTACTACGTGATTGACTGTGGTCTCTCCACCGGGGGTACTCCTCGCCCCTTCACGCCGCCACCATCATACAGCACTCCTGTCGCCACTCTAATCCCAAACACGCCAAACGCAGACGGCTCCGTTGTCTATATCGTTAAGCGCGGCGACACCCCCCTCGCCATCGCTATCGCTTACGGTGTTTCTTTGATTGAGATTTATGCGCTGAATAACCTGACAGACAGTTCGCTTATTTATCCCAACCAGAGGATCATTGTCCGCGGCGCCTATACTCCGACCCCCACCCAACCCACCAGCACGCCGACCGAACGCCCCACCATCACACCCTGGCCCACTTCCTCCCCAACATCCACAGAGACGCCTGTCCCGCCAACGCCAACCCCCTCGCCGGGGCTGCCTGTCTCAGCGGCCCGCGGCGCAGTAACTGCAATCGTGGTCGCTGCACTGGTTATTGCCGCCCTGCTAGCACTAATCGGACGCAAGCGAAAATAATATAACCCTAAGAATAAAAAACTGGTGCTTCAGCAGCGCCAGTTTTTGGTTTTATTTGGCTTTGCCCTGATTAGCCACCGCCTCCGCCGCCTTTCGGACAGTCTCCTCGTCCGCCAGGTAGTAGTGCGTGATAGGTTTCAGATCCACATCGAGTTCGTAGACCAGCGGGATGCCGGTCGGAATGTTCAGTTCGGGGATTTCCTTATCCGAAATATTATCCAGATACTTGACCATCGCCCGGATACTGTTGCCGTGCGCGGCGATCAGCACGCGCTTGCTGGACTTGATCATCGGAGCCAGGGTGCTGTGCCAGTAAGGCAGGACGCGTTCCAACGTGATCTTGAGCGACTCAGTCGCAGGGAGTTGGGCAGGCGTCAGATCCGCGTAGCGACGGTCGAAGCGTGGGTGACGCTCGTCGTTCAATTCCAGCACCGGAGGCGGGATATCATAACTGCGCCGCCAAATCTTCACCTGTTCTTCGCCAAATTTGACAGCCATTTCGGCTTTGTTCAGGCCCTGGAGTGCCCCGTAGTGGCGTTCGTTCAACTGCCAAGCGCGTACCACCGGGATCCAATCAAGGTCCATCTCTTCCTGGATGATGTTCAGAGTTAGGATGGCCCGTTTCAGTACGGACGTGTAAGCGATATCAAACGTGAATCCCTTCTCACACAGGAGTTGGCCGCCCGTGTGGGCCTCCTGGCACCCCTGCTCGGTCAGGTCAACGTCAGTCCAGCCGGTGAAACGGTTTTCCAAGTTCCAGGTGCTTTGTCCATGACGAACCATAACGAGTTTATATTTTGCTTCCATAATCACCTCAGACATAAGAAACCGCCAGGCAAAGCACACCTGGCGGTCTTTGGGATCAAACCAGATTAGCGGATGGCTTGCTCGGTTTCGGGATCGAACAAGTGGCACTTGTCCAGGTTGAAGGACACCTGAACCTTGTCACCGATGTGGAAATCGGTCCGCGGGTCCACACGGGCAACGATATTGTCCGAGCCGGCCAGCAGGTAGAGGAAGATTTCGTTACCCATCAGTTCGGTCACATCCACCTTCGTCTCAACCGAGGCTACATGAATCCCGGGCGGAACGAAATCCGGGTTGTAAATATCTTCCGGGCGAATGCCGAACACAACCGGCTTATCTACATAAGCCTGGAAAGCCTTCATACGCTCGGGCGGGATGGGCAGATTAAAGGAATCTGCATCTACAATCAGCGTGCTGCCTTCCTTGCGCAGTTTCGCCTTGAAGAAATTCATCGCCGGAGCGCCGATGAAACCGGCAACGAACATATTATCCGGGTGATCATAGAGCGTCTGCGGCGTATCCAACTGCAGGAGTGTGCCTTTGTTGATCACTGCAATCCGGCTTGCCATCGTCATTGCTTCGGTCTGATCGTGAGTCACGTAGATAAAGGTCGTCTGCAGGCGGTGATGCAGCTTGGTGATTTCGGAACGCATGGCAATGCGCAGTTTGGCATCCAGGTTGGAAAGCGGTTCGTCAAAGAGGAAGACTTTCGGCTCGCGTACGATCGCCCGTCCAACCGCCACACGCTGGCGCTGTCCGCCGGAAAGCTGGCGTGGTTTACGGGTGAGTAATTCCCCAATGCCCAGGATATCCGCCGCTTCCTGGACCCTGCGCTTGATTTCCTCTTTCGGAGTCTTGCGTAGTTTCAGGCCGAAGGCCAGGTTATCATAAACCGTCATATGTGGATACAGCGCATAGGACTGGAACACCATTGCGATGTCGCGGTCCTTGGGAGGAACGTCATTGACAACGCGGTCATCAATTTTGATCTGCCCCTTTGTGATTTCTTCCAGCCCGGCAAGCATGCGCAGGGCGGTCGTCTTCCCGCAGCCCGAAGGGCCGACGAAGACCAGGAATTCTTTGTCATCAATTTGCAGGTTCAGGTCATTTACTGCCATGACATTGCCGAATTCCTTCGTAATGTGATCGTACGTAACACTAGCCATATCAGTCTCCTTTTCGTTTGAGTATAGTAATTTAATTATAACGCAAAAATATAAAAGGGGCATACAGATTTACAAAAGAAGCAGTAAAATGGATATATGACCGACGATGTAACTCCCATCCGTCAACAATACCTTGAAATCAAACGCCAATACCCCAACGCCATCCTGTTCT
>JAPLGV010000131.1 GCA_026389975.1 Chloroflexota bacterium | reverse complement strand
CGGCTTTTGCAACGGCTGCCTCTGCCCAGCGCCATGTCTGGGAAAGGGAACATGCCTCAGCCCGACCACGCCGCCTTGTACGTCCCGACCTGCGCCGGATGCGCCGCGAAGCATTTCCTTCCGAAGCTCGCTGGCGGTCCCTTTTTGGTATTCGTTTCTCGTTTTTTACCCTGGCTGTTCTGGCAATCCTCGCTGTTCTTTGGCTTTTCATTCCCTCAGCCAACATCCAACTGAACCCTGCAACCCGCCTGCAAAGCCTGACGTTCACCGTCAGCGCCAGCCCGAACGTGACCACCGTCAACCTGGCGGGAAGCCTCCCGGCGCGGCTGACCTCGGCTGTCGTCGAACACAACAAAACGGTCCAGGCTACCGGCTCGGTTACCATCCCCGACGCGCGGGCGCAGGGTCTGGCGCGCTTCCGCAACCTGACCACCGCGCTGGCCGGTATCCCAGCCGGGACGGTTGTCAGCACCCAGACCAGCCCTCCGGTCCGGTTCGCCACGACGATGGAGGCGGTTGTCGCGGCCGGCCTCAGCAAGACGGTGGACGTTCCCGTTCAGGCGGTCGAGGCGGGTTCGACCGGCAACCTGCCCGCCGATACGCTGATCGCCATCGAAGGCGACCTGGGCACCAGCCTGGCCGTGACCAATCCCGGCCCAACGGCGGGCGGCTCGGACCGCACCGCCACCATTCAGACTGCCGCAGACCGATCGCGTGTCCATGAGGCTTTGCTGGCCGAACTTCTCGAAGAGTGCAAAACGGGCCTTCAGCAAACGCTCACACCCGGCGATATAACCTTCCCGGATACCCTGGCTGTTTCTCAGGTCCTATCCGAAACCTTTTTCCCTGCCGAGGGCCAGAGCGGCAACGCGCTCTCGCTGACGATGCGCCTGCAGTGCCAGGCGCAATATGCCTCGCTGGCGGATGTCAATGCCCTGGCGGAGATGTCGCTGGATGCCAACCTGCCGGAGGGCTTCGCCCCCGCTTCCGATGGACTGGCGATGCTGCCTGCCAGGTTCCCCCTCACAGACGCGGACGGGATCACGCGCTGGGACGTGCAGGTGCAGCGGCTCCTGCGCGCCCGGCTGGACCCGCTGACTGCCGTGCAACTGTCTCTGGGCCGCAAGCCCGCCGAGGCCATTTTGCGGCTGAAAGAATCCCTGCCGCTGGCCGATTCTCCGGTCATCCAGGTCAAACCCAACTGGTGGCCCTGGCTGCCGGTCGTTCCGTTTCGTATCGATGTTTCCACTGGCGATTAATGAGAATTCTGGCTGTAGACCCCGGTTCCAAACGCATCGGCCTGGCCATCAGCGACCCGACCGGTACGATCGCCAACCCGCTGACGGTGCTCAACCACGTTGCCCGCCGGCTGGACGCCGCGGCAGTGGCGGAACTTGCAAAAACGAACGGTGCAGGCCTTATCGTCGTTGGGCAGTCGCTCGACGATGATGGCCATCCCACCTTCGAAGGCCGCCGCGCCGGGCGCTTTGCCGAAGCCCTGAAGACCCAGACCAACCTCCCGGTGGTCTTCTGGGACGAATCCTTCACCACGCAGGATGCGCGTGCGGCCCGCATCGCTATGGGCGTTTCGCGCAAAAACCGCCTCGGGCATCTGGACTCCATCGCTGCCACCGTCCTCCTGCAATCCTATCTTGACGCCAACCCTCAAACCAACCCTCAAAAATGAAACCTCGCAACTCCTGCCTTCTGTGGATGCTTCTACTCGTCATGCTGATTGCCCTCGGCCTGGTGGCCGTGGCTGTGTTCATCCCGCTGGCGGCCCGGCAGTCTTTTGGGGAACCCAGCTCCTCTCTCAATGCCTTGCAGCGCTTTAGTTATGGTTACGAACTGGTCTGGAATTCCGGAGATTTGACCCAGCCGCGCGACCCTGCCGGAGCAGAGCAATTGTTTTTCATCCAGCCGGGCGAAAGCGTGGTCTCCATCTCAAACCGGCTGGAACAGGCCGGTCTCATCCGCAGCGCCAGCACCTTCCGCGCTTACCTGCTCTGGACTGGGCTGGATACCGTCATCCAGAGCGGCACCTACCGTCTAAGCCCGGTGCAGACCGGGCGCGACATCGCCCAGACGGTGAAATCCACCACCCTGACTGTGGTGACTTTCACCGTCCTACCCGGCTGGCGGATGGAAGAAATCGCCGCGGCGCTCCCGACCTCCGGCTTGGAGTTCACGCCGGAGGCATTTCTGACCGCCGCGGTCGCCCCGGCGGTCTCCCTGGACCTGATTCCTGCTGGCGTTACTTCCGAGGGGTTTCTCTACCCTGACACTTACATTCTGCCCCGCACGACGACGGCTGACCAGTTGGTTTCCATCCTGATCCAGGGTTTTACATCCCACCTCCCGCCAGATTACACCGCTGCTTATGCCAGCCACGGGCTGACGCTCTATCAGGCGGTAACACTGGCGTCCATCATCCAGCGGGAGGCAATGGTCGAGGATGAGATGCCGCTGATCGCCTCGGTCTTTTACAACCGGCTGGCAAGCGGCATGAAATTACAGACCGACCCGACGGTCCAGTACGCCCTTGGTTACAACGCTGCTCAACGCACCTGGTGGAAGAATCCGCTCAGCATGGACGATCTACAATTCGATTCCCCTTACAACACTTCCCTGTATCCCGGCCTGCCGCCCGGACCGATCTCCAATCCCAGCCAGGCGGCTCTGGAGGCGGTTGCCAATCCCGCTCAGACGAATTACTATTTCTTCCAGG
>JAPLGV010000448.1 GCA_026389975.1 Chloroflexota bacterium | reverse complement strand
GTATGAAAAGCACTTGTTCCGGGATCATGTACTTCATTTTCTTGCCAGGGCTTCAAGGGCAGGGCGATACTCGCTAATAAACTCCGATACCTGGCGCGCAAAATCCTCATCAATGCTGCCGGCAATTGGAAGCTCAACCTGACGGATGATAATTTGGCGATTTTGACGGTCCAGGTCAACCGATACGGCGGCTCCTTCGCTTATGCCAAGCTGCTCAACAATATCTTTCGGCAGGGATACAACAATGCTGTTACCTGTTCTAAAAATTTTCCTTATCATAGACGCTCCTCTTGTAATTACACTGTAAGTATATCATGTCTAAGGAAATTTCGATTGAAATATGGTATTATTTCGGCACTATAGGTATTTTTATGGATGACAATATCACCATCATCGAAGGTCCACCCCCCGTATTCGAACCCGTCCAGGATGGCTGGGCGCTCAGTCTCGGCGAAGGCCCGTACCTGCCGCTGACCCTGCTCACGCGCCTGCGGACGTTTAACGGCCCGGCGCTGGTGGAACGTTGTTACCGACGCTGGCACCTCAACGAACCCATCCATCTGCACTATCGCAATGACCTAGGGTTGGAAGAGAAAGCCCCCATCGTGGCGGCGCGCTCGCTCGAGACCGACGACGGGCACGTGCTCCTGCTCTGGATCCAATTGGACCCGCAAAAAGTCCGCCTTGAGCTCGATGCGGGGGATGATGAGGCCGACGAGTAGCAGCAGGCCCAGGGCCTGCCCTGAGCGATATCATCCCCATAGGGGACATCGTACACCCGACTTCGGCACCATAACGGTGTCAGAGGTCTCCCGACTTCGGTATCATCCGGAAGCTTCTACCAGTATTTGAACCTCTTTGAATTTCTAATTAAGTCCATTTCAGCGAATTTTCCAACATAACCGAGTCCGAAGGCTCCAGATATCTCTTTGCCTATCTATTATCAACCCAGGGTGAAGGGAAGGTTCCCTCACACCGTCCCGGTGTCCTTCCGGCCAACGGTCCCGATGCTCTTTCGGGAGAGAGGGCAGGGTAAGGCGTAGGGTCCAGGAAGGTGCGGACTACCCGGTTCTGGGCCGTTTTTGTTGTTCCCTGGGAATCGCCGTGGTGCTGGGGTAAATAGGGAGTGTTGGGCGTTTGTTTGTGTCAATAATCACGAAAAAAATCACGCCCGGCTATGGATTTCGTCATATTGACGTAGCATTCATAATCGAGTACCTTTAAGGCGAAAGAGTTTTCTTGGTGGAAATGCTTATGCTGGAATGGTTGGATATAGTATAGAGAAGAGCGGGCCTCCCGTCCGGGGTGCCCGCTTATATTTTCACCGTATTTCAATCTTCATAAGGAGATAAACATGTCAGGACAGATTAATGCTTTCGAAATGGCGCAGAAGCAGTTTGACGGTGTTGCCAGGCTGCTCAACCTCGACCCGCAGGTGGCCGAGCTGCTGCGCTGGCCGATGCGCGAATACATCTTCCGCATCCCGGTACGCATGGACGACGGCTCGCTGCGCGTCTTCCAGGGCTATCGCGTCCAGCACAACGATGCCCGCGGCCCGAACAAGGGCGGCATCCGCTTCCACCCCGCCGAGACGCTGGATACCGTGCGCGCCCTGGCGACCTGGATGACCTGGAAATGCGCCGTGGCCGACATTCCGCTGGGCGGCAGCAAGGGCGGCATCATCGTTGACCCGTCCACGCTTTCCGTTGGTGAGAAGGAACGCCTGTGCCGCGGTTGGGTGCAGAAAATGTGGAAGAATATCGGTCCGCGCCAGGATGTCCCTGCTCCTGATGTTGGTACTACCCCGCAGATGATGGGCTGGATGATGGACGAGTATTCCAAACTTGTCGGCGTGTACACCCCCGGCGTTTTCACCGGCAAGCCGCTGGGCGGTGGTGGTTCGCAAGGCCGCACCGAAGCAACCGGTTACGGCGTCATCTACACCGTGCGTGAGACTATGAAGCATCTGGGCATTGACCCGAAGAAATCTGTGGCTGCCATCGAAGGCTTTGGCAACGTTTCGCAGTATGCTGCCATCGGTTTCATCGAAATGCTGGGCGGAAAGGTTGCCTGCGTCTCCTGCTGGGACCGCAATAACAAGACCTCCTATACTTACAGCCACAAAGAGGGTGTCGACCCGCGCTTTTTGCTCACCATCGTAGACCAGTATGGCACGATTGATAAGAAGAAGGCCGAGGCCGCTGGTTACGTTGTCGAAGACGGCGAGAAGTGGATCGAGAAGGATTGTAACGTTTTGATCCCGGCTGCCATCGAAGGCCATGTCAATGACGAGACCGTCAAGAAGATTTCGAAGAACATCAAAATAGTGGCCGAAGGTGCCAATGGTCCCTGCACGCCCGAAGCAGATGAATACTTCAAGAAGAACAATATCTTTGATATCCCCGACTTCCTTTGCAATGCCGGCGGCGTAACCTGCTCATACTTTGAATCTGTCCAGAATGATGCCAACTACTACTGGCCGAAGGAAGAAGTGTTGCAAAAACTCGATCAGAAGATGACCACCGCCTTCCACGGTGTGTTGGATATGTCACTCAAACAGAAAGTTACCATGCGCGATGCGGCCTACATGGTCGCCATTGACCGCGTGGCAAAGGCCATGCAGTTGCGCGGCTGGATCTAGTCCAACTTGAATTTCCAAAAAACCAGGACGCCAGGTCAATCCCGGACGGGCACCGGGACGTAGTGCATCAAAGCCAAATGTTACTATGTGAGTATCGTTGCATCAAAGCGGGATGTTACCGTGGGATTTTCCAAAGGTTGGCGACTTTCTCGTCGATGGTAGTTCTGAGATGAACTGGATTGAGCTGGACATATAGGTTTGTCAAACGGGCTTTGGTTTCGAAGGGTATCTCATTGGCGGCCAGGACACGCTGATAAGGGGTAGCAGCCGTATCATATCGTTTGATGAGTTTTTTGTCCACGTGTTCCTTCGAGACCAGTTTCAAAACGGGCTGGAAGAAG
>JAPLGV010000336.1:992-2139 GCA_026389975.1 Chloroflexota bacterium | reverse complement strand
TGCACCTTCCTGCTGAGGCCATGACCAGATGATGGGATATTCCAACACTCCCTGCGCCTTGATTGCTGTAGCCTGTTCAACCAGTTCTTCCCAGGTCTTGGGGGGGGCAGTAAAGCCTGCCTGCTGGAGGATATCCGTGTTGTACATAAAATATTTCGTGTCCATCAACCAGGGCAAGCCATAGACCTTGTTATCGCGGTTTATTGCATTCCAGGCGGCTGGGAAGATGCCAGCCGTCATCTCGGGGGTGATCCGGCCGGTCACATCCAGCAAATACCCGGCTTTGACAAACTCATCTGTCCAGATGAGATCAATCATGGCAGCATCGTAAGCAGGCGGAGTAGCAGCCATACCAGTGACAATCTTGTCATGCACGTAATCATAACCTACGTATTCCATGACGACTTTGATATCCGGGTTCAGGGCTTCAAAGTCACGAGCAATTTGATCAATCTCGGCGGGACTCAAACCAGCCTGATCCATGGTTAAAACATGGATGGTCACAGGTGGCTTAGGTCCGCAGCTAACGACCATGATCGCAACCATGACCAACAAGGCGATTTTGTAAAGTGTACGCATAGTTCTCTCCTTTATTCTGGTGAAAGTGTGAATATTAATGGAGTGGTTAATTTTCTTGGATGCTGGACTCTTAAGTGCCTCGCCTCCTTTTGAATCATCGATATGAAATTACGATAATTTATGGACAACATAGAAATTCGAGGTGTTATGTAAAACATTGGTGATCGCGCCCATCACGGTTGCCTGTAATCCCAGGTTCGAGACCACCAGCTTCGGCGGATTGGGTATAGCTCCGATAATTCGTTGTAATATTGGTTCAATAAGCATATCTGCAGAACGCGATACACCACCACCGAGAACAACCAGCTCAGGATCAAAGAATGCTACTAAGCCAGCAATCGCGATTGCCAGGTAATCAACAGTCTCATTGATGACCGTCCAGGCCCATTTTTCCCCCTTACGAGCAGAGTCAAAGACATCTTCCGCCATCAAATTTAGCAGCTCCTCCGGATTGCCTTGTGACTTTAACATCTCACGGGCACGCGCAGCAATACCGGTTCCTGAAGCGACACTCTCTAATGCCCCGAATTCCTGGTAGTTCTTTCCCAAGAACTCGCGACCGGGGATC